>CAJMCT010000056.1 GCA_905211955.1 uncultured Eubacteriales bacterium
TCCGAGAGCATTTTGCCGTCCTGGTAAAAGAATTAAACTTCACCCCGACGATTATTACATCTTAGGCTTAGAAAGGGGTGGTATTGACGAAAGATGGTTCGCTTCTACTACTTGGGCGGAAAACGGACCTAACACTCCCGACGACGAAGGACTTTCTTACGTCGTTTCTAAAGACGGAAGTGAAAAAATGCTTCTTCGCGATATGATTGAAGAGTTAAAAGACCAAATCGTTGGAAAGCATATTTGGGACAAGTATAAAAAATGGCCGATGTTTTCAAAGTTCTTTGATAACCAAGGTCCTCTACCACACCATATTCACCACCGCGATGAGCATGCAAAAAGAGTTGGTGCTTGCGGTAAACCCGAAATGTACTTCTTCCCTGCTCAAATGAACAATCACGGCGGAGAGTTTCCCTTTACATTCTTTGGCTTTAACCCCGATTGCAAAAAGCAAGACGTTAAAAAGTGCCTTGAAGATTTTAGCAAGGGCGACAATAAGATTTTAGATATTTCTCAGGCTTATAAAATTACCCTTGACACCGGTTGGGACGTTCCCCCTGGAGTTTTACACGCTCCTGCAAGCCTTTGTACTTACGAACCGCAGTTCGCTTCGGACGTTTACGCTATGTATCAATCGGTCCTTTACGGTGGACACTGCGTTAGCGAAGACCTTTTATGGAAAAACTGCCCCGAAGAAGAAAAAGGTAATTTCGATTATCTTATGGACGTTATCGATTGGGAAGCAAACGTTGATCCTGACTTTAAGAAAAATAGGTTTATGGCACCCATAGTTGCTAGAGAAAGCGACAAGTTTAAGGAAGAATGGATTTGCTATAAATGTAAACTTGCAAGCGCAAAGCGCTTAACCGTTTATCCCGGTCAAACAGTCACTATTTCTGATAATGCTCCTTATGGATTTATTCTTATTCAAGGTCGCGGAAAGTTTGGTAATTGGGATATTGAAACCCCAACCCTTATTAGATACGGCGAATTAACTAGCGACGAATTCTTCGTGACTGAAGATGCTGCCAAAAAGGGAATTACCATTACCAATACTTCTAAAACTGAAAACATAGTGATGCTTAAACACTTTGCTGAAAATCCCGATTTAGATTTCTAATTTTATAAAAAATAAAAATTCCGAGTAAGCATACTCGGAATTTTTTTTGTTGTTATATTACTTAAAAACCAATAGTTTTCTTACCCCAAAGTTCTTTGCCTGCAAGGTAATTTTTTCTCCATACGGCAGGCGTCACTTTGAATAGTTTTTTGAAGGCGTTGATATAACTTGATTGAGAACAAAAACCGCAGTCAAGCGCTATCTCAACTGCCGACTTATCTTTATTCATCAACATTATCAAAGACTTTCTTAAACGCTCTTCCAATATAAATCTAACTAAGGGTTTACCAAAGTATTTTCTAAACTCTCTACAAACAAAGCCGTGGCTATAGTTCGTTGACTCAACTATTTCAGATATACTCTTTGACGCAAATTCTGGAGTTGCCAAGTTGTTTAAGAGATTGGTAAGCCACATGGGATACCCTTCTTCTTTGGTTATTTGATTTTCTAGGTATAGCCCTAAATAATACATTACGAGCGACGAGTGAATAGAATCAAGTTTATCTTTATCGATATCTCTTCGGGCAAAAAGTTCCCATCTTTTTTCAAACGTTTCAGACGCCATCGCTCCAAACGGAACGACTATGGGGTCTGGAGAAAAAACTAGTCTTTCATAAAGCCCTTTATCGATTGACGCGCATAATTTTATCATTTTTTTATCGTCGATAAAAACGTGGCGGTGACATACGTAGCGTTCAGGCTCGTGTCTTTTATAATAGTGAAGATCACCCGGTTTCATTATAATAAACGCGTCGTTTCTTATGGGAATTTGCTTTTCGTTTACTATCATTATCATTTCTTCACTATAAATTGGATATGCTATTTCCCAATACGTGTTAACACTAGGCATACCGTCTAAATGTTCAAACATGCACGTAAAGGGGCAATCTTTTATAGAATGTTCGTCATATCTTAAAATCATTTTTTCACCACAAAACTAAATCTTAAACGCCTTATCAGGCTTGCGTTTTTTGTTTTCGTTTTTCAAGGTTTTACCTTTGGTCGTTCTTCCTTCTATCGATATATCTTCGGTATTTACGCTAAACGCAACACCAAAGTTATCAATTACCGCTACGTCGTACGGCTCTTTTACGTAAGATGCAAACACTACCCTTTCGCCTTTTCCTAAGTTTGCAATCTTTATTCCCTTTCTATATCTTGCCATAGGCTCTATTTCGGGAACGATTACGCGCTTATAACAACTTCCGTCCGTAATGATTACAAACTCGCCTTCTTCGTCTACTTGAGATACGAATACTATTTCGTCTTTATCGTTTAGTTTTACGCCCTTAACACCGCCTGCAACTCTACCTTGTGCTGGAATATCGTCTTTTAGTGCGTTTAATGCTAAGCCTTCTTTCGTGATATACGCAATGGTCGTTTCGGGGCGGTCTTCTTCTACGGCAATAAGACTATCGCCGTCTTTAAGTTTTATCGCTTGATAGTATGGTTTTTGGATATTGTATTCCTTCCACTCCGTCTTCTTTATTAAGCCGTCTTTGGTAAAGAATACCAAGTACCCTTCGGGAAGTTTATCTTCGTACACTGCAAAGAAGGCAACCGGATATTCGTTTCTTGCACCTTCCTTAAATACTGCCGAGAACTTTTGACCTTTATCCCTAAACCTACACTCAGGCGTCACTTCCAAGTCTACCTTGCAACAGTTTCCAAGGTTGGTAAAGCAAAGCAAGGTTTGGTCGCTTTTTGCGTTAGTTTTCGCTACGATAAAGTCGTCCGCCGTGCTGTTATCTTTTACCGACTTATCACTTGCGTTATAGTTCTTTTGCGTCATTTTTTTGAACGCACCACCGTGGGTATATGCAATAACTAAGTCGTCTACTTGCTTTAATTCTTTTTCTACACTCTTAATATCTACTTCGGCTCCGCCTACTATTAAACTCGTTCTTCTTTCTTCACCGTACTTTTTCTTGATAGCCGAAATTTCAGTTTTTACAACTTCCATTTGTCTTGCTTTAGAGCCGATTATTGCGGTGAGTTCGCTTATTTTCTTTTTAAGTTCTTTAAGTTCTTCTTCAAGTTTGTTTACTTCAAGTTTGGTAAGTCTTGCAAGTCTTAAATCTAAGATTGCTTGGGCTTGAACTTCGGAAAGTTCAAAGCGCTTTCTTAGTTTTGCCCTTGCATCTGCAGTGTTTTCCGCACTCTTTATTATCTTGATTACTTCGTCGATGTTCTTTACGGCAACGATTAAACCTTCTAAAATATGCGCACGTTCTTTTGCACGTTCTAAATCAAACTTAGAACGTCTTAAAACCACTTCTCTTTGATAGTTTACGTAGTAGCCGATTATGTCTAAAAGACCTAACTGACGGGGCTTTCCGTCGGCTATTGCCACCATGTTTATACCAAACGATATTTCTAAATCGGTGTTTTTATAAAGGTATGCAAGTATCTTTTTAGCATCGGTGTCTTTCTTTAATTTTATTACCGCGCGCATACCGTTTCTATCAGATTCGTCTACGACGTCGGCAATTCCACCTAGGATTTCTTTTTTATCTTCCTTCATGTCCGAAATCTTCTTTAAGAGTTCGGCTTTGTTTACTTGGTAAGGAAGTTCGCTTATTATTAAGTTTTGTTTATCCCTATCGTTTTCGATATTTACGCGGGCGCGAATTTTGATTTTGCCCCTACCCGTTTTATATGCCTCTTCTAATTCTTCGCCTGCGATAATATAACCACCCGTCGGAAAATCAGGGGCTTTAATATGCTTCATCATTTCCTTTAAGGAAATTTTAGGGTTGTCTATATACGCTATCGTTCCGTTTATAACTTCTACTAAGTTATGAGTGGGAATTTTAGACGCAATACCTACCGCTATACCTTGCGAGCCGTTTACTAAAAGGTTTGGAAAACGCCCGGGAAGTGTTTCAGGCTCGGTTTCGGTATCATCAAAGTTTAGGTTAAACTTTACGGTGTCCTTTTCTATATCTTTTAAAAGTTCCAAAGCAAGTTCTTCAAGCCTTGCTTCAGTATATCTATATGCCGCCGCCGAGTCTCCGTCTACCGTACCGAAGTTTCCGTGCCCGTCAACTAACGGCATACGCATGTTAAAATCTTGCGCCATGTGTACTAACGCACCGTAAACCGAACTGTCGCCGTGGGGATGGTATTTACCTAAAACTTCACCGACGATTTTCGCGCATTTTCTATGCTGTTTGTCGTGCGTTAAGCCCATACCGTACATTGCGTATAGTATTCTTCTTTGAACGGGCTTTAAGCCGTCTTCTACGCGGGGCAACGCTCTATCTAATATTACGTCTTCCGCATACGATATCATTGACGATTTGAATACTTCGTCTAATGAATTTATAATTAAACCTTTTTCGTTTTCCATATCTTTTTTCCTTAAAGTTTAGCCTTATGAACGCTTAATATCTTTGAAACTGTCTTCTTTACTAAAATTTGCGTGGGTGAAAATATATTCTTTTCTTCCGCTTACTTCGTCACCCATTAAAAGTGTGATGAGTCTATCCGCTTCGGCGGCATCTTCTACCGTCACTTGCATAAGCGTACGTCTTTCGGGGTCCATAGTCGTTTCCCAAAGTTGAGACGGATCCATTTCACCAAGACCTTTGTAGCGTTGAATTTCGTAGCCCCTACCGATTTTAGCAGTCTTTTCTTTAAGTTCTTTATCGTTATAGGCGTATTCTTCAATCTTGCCTTTACTTACCTTATATAACGGGGGCATACCGATATATACGTGCCCTTTCATTATTAATTCTCTCATATACCTAAAGAAGAAGGTAAGAAGTAGTATTCTAATGTGTCCACCGTCTACGTCGGCATCGCTTAGGATTATAACTTTATGATATTTAAGCCCTTCTATATCGAACTCGTTGCCAATCCCCGTACCTAGTGCCGATATCATCGTAGCAATTTCTTCGTTTTGTATTACTTGGTCTATCTTTTTCTTTTCTACGTTAAGAATTTTACCACGAAGTGGTAATATCGCTTGAAACTGTCTTACCCTCGCTTGCTTTGCACTACCGCCTGCCGAATCACCTTCGACTATAAACAGTTCGTTAAGCTCGGGTTTTTTGCCCGAACATGCGGCGAGTTTTCCGACTAGGTTTTTAGATTCTATACTCTTTGATGCTCTTGCAATCTCTTTTGCCTTTTTTGCCGCAAGTCTAACCTTTGCCGCGCCCATTGCCTTATCGATTATAGTATCGAAAAGTTTTTGCATCTTTTTGTTCTTCATTAAAACGTCAAGTTCGTTAACCGTCACGTATTCTACCGCGGGGCGCGCCTCAGGGTTTCCAAGTTTGGTCTTGGTTTGCCCTTCAAACTGTACGTTTTGCATTTTTACAGATACTATGGCGGTTAAACCTTCTTTAAAGTCATCACCTACCAAATTATCGTCCTTTTCTTTTAAGATGTTTCTACTTCTTGCGTAGTCGTTAAATACTCTCGTTAACCCCGACCTAAATCCCGTTTCGTGCATACCGCCTTCACCGGTTGGTATATTGTTTACGTAAGAATATAAAGAGTCTACGTACGCGTCAGTATGTTGTATGGCAAACTCTACTAAAATATTATCTCTTACCGCAGTTGCGTATATAGGTTCACTATATAAAACGTTTTTACCTTCGTTTAGGTATTTAACAAAATCAACTATACCGCCGTCGTATTTATAAACGTAATATTTATCAGACCTTTGGTCGTGAAAGTTTATCTCTAGCCCCTTATTTAAAAAGGCGATTTCTTTTAAGCGCTTTGCAATCGTTTCGGCATTCCACTCTACCGTTTCAAAAACGGTTGCATCGGGCATAAAGTGAACGAAAGTACCCTTCTTTTTAGTCTTTTCCTTAGTGTTTTTTAAGGGTGCAACCGGAACGCCTGACCTAACTTTTCCAGTTTCTTTATCTAAGAAAGACTTAAATTCCATTTCATAAACGGTGTCTTTAAAGACCTTGACTTTAAGCCACTCTGAAAGCGCGTTGGTGACCGATGCGCCAACGCCGTGAAGACCGCCCGAATAACTGTAATTATCCGAACCGAATTTTCCGCCTGCGTGAAGTTGGGTAAATACGACTTGTACGCCCGACACCCCTGCCTTTGAGTGAATATCGGTAGGTATACCACGGCCGTTATCTTCAACCGATGCACTGCCGTCTTTATACAAGATAATGTCTATCTTGTTAGCATAGCCGTTTGCCGCTTCGTCTACCGCGTTGTCGACTATTTCCCATAAAATATGGTGAAGACCACGCACACTAGTAGTACCTATATACATACCAGGACGAGTTCTTACCGCATCTAAGCCTTCTAAAATTTTAATGTCTTCCGCTTTATAACTGTTTTTTGCCATTTTTTATCCTTATTATTACGTTTTGTGGTTTTTGCCTTGTTATATTCTACCATATATTGTGGTTATGTTCAAGTGTTTTTGCAATTTTTTGACCAAAAAACCCTTGCATGTTTGCAAGGGTTTACTTTTTTTATACTATTTAGTTATTTTCTCATTTTACAAGTTTAATATACTTATAACCTAAACTTTCTACTTTTTCTTTTATAACGGTTTCAGAAATCGGTAATTCACTTTCGATTTCCGCAGTCTTTTTCTTTAAGTTTATCTCAACGTTTTTTACACCGTCTAAACTTTCTAAGCCTTCTTTAACTTTGCCTGCGCAATGCAAACACATCATGCCTTCAATTTTAACTTTCATACCTTCTACTCC
>CAJMCT010000057.1 GCA_905211955.1 uncultured Eubacteriales bacterium
GATTTAACCTATTTGATATTATCTTTTAGTGTTTCCGGCTTAAATTTTATGTTGGTTTTTGCAGCTATAAATATAGCAATGACAGTTACAATAAAGAATAATAACTTTAACATTGCATTTATTTTTGTCATACTTTCCGCTACAATTAGTCTTTACAATTCATTCTATGGTTTTTGGGAGTCACCTTATCAAATTGTAGCATTTATTATTCAAATTTTTAGAGTTTTGGTCTTTTTATTAATTTTTATTAAAGATAACGTTGATCTAACTCTATTATACGTACTAATGGGTGTTCTTTTTTATTTTTGTCTTGATGAATTTATAACAAGCTTTTACAATCTTTTCCATTTTGGCGAATACTTTTATTATGATATTATATCAATTATAAACTCTATAATTTCTATGCTTGGATACATAACAATTATTGCGTTAGCACCAAAAGCTCAAAAAGAAAACAATACGGAACTATCTAAATTATTATTCAAAATTGCTGCAGTTCTCATAGCCGTATTAATAGCCTTTACACTTATTAATAAATTCAGTAGTAATGGAAAATGTACTATTAAAGAAGATGGCAGGGTTTGCGGAGATGAAGCAACACACGGAGACATGTGTGAGTATCACTACAATATGTTTCGCGATTTACTTCGCGATATTGAAGATAGATGGAACAACCTATCCTAATATAAGACACCAAAAAAGAGAGTTCAAAGTGAACTCTCTTTTATTTTTTAATATTCGTTAATTAGTTCGTGATAAGGTCTAACCGTTCCGTCGGCACGGATAAACGCTAAGTTGCCAATTTCTGGTGTGATTGGACCTTCACTTGCATCGTGGATATCCGCACAACCACTTGTCCAAAGTGCGTGAGCAACGAAGCCTATCCCGTGTTTTTTGAATTCGTCTAAGGTGCCACGGATATATTCCGAACGTTTTTTATCGTCTAACGAGCCCCAAATACATTCAGTACAAATAATTTCTTTATTGTTCTTTTTTGCTTCGTTAACGAAGTTTTGAACAACGTTTTTGAAATTATCTAGGTTATTAATATAGTACATATGGGTTAGATAAACGTCACTTATATCGCCAAAGGTTTCCATAGGTTGACCACCCGTTGCGCCAACACCTATTGGTTGACTAACCTTACCTGCACGAAGCCCGTCCGCAATTCTATGTAGCCATTCAAGTTCATATTTTTCGATAAAGTCACGACCTGGGAAATCACCGTTATACGCTAAAGGTTCGTTGCAAATATCCCAAACGAGAATTTGTTCTTCGTCCTTAAAGTTTTTTGCTAAATCTTCAATATATTTCTTAAAAGGATCGCCAAACTTATGTAGCCAACTACTATTTGGTAAGAAGTGGTCGATATATATTCCATCGGCATCAATAACAGGGTCGTGCCAACGGTTAAACAGGCAAGGAATAACGTAAATTCCAAGTTCTCGGCAAATATCGATTACCGTTTTAACACAATCGATAAATTTATCGCCCATTCTACAATAAGCGTTCCAAGAAAGCCAAACTCTTACGGTGTTGAATTTAGGAAAACACTCTTTTCCCCTAGTTAACTCTTTCTTCCAAATTTCCTTATCAAAGTAAAGCCATTCTTCCATGCCACCAAAAGCATAACTTGGATGATAGTTAAAGCCCTTAACGTCTTTTGCGGGAATTTTAAGTTTGCACATAACAATTTCTCCTTAATTAAATCTACGATTTAATTATACCTTTATTGTAAGGATTGTCAATAGGTATTTTTTATGTTTATCACTAAAATTTAGGTTCTAAATTAAAATATTTACAAATTGCAAAGGAAAAATCCATTGCTGATTTTGGGCCGTTTGCCGTGATAAAATTTTGGCTTACCACAACGGGTAAATCAACGTATTTATCTTTTAGTGCATCAACAAAATCTTTTGCCGGATAACAAGTTGCTTGTTGGCATTTTAGCAAACCGTTGTTTGCAAGAACAACCGCAGGCGATGCGCAAATTGCCGAAACTAGTTTTCCGTTATTTACGGCCTTTTCTATTTCTTTAACCGCCTTAACGTTTTCGGAAATAATACTTGCGCCCGGCATACCACCCGGAATCACTATTCCGTCGTAATCGTCCATACTGAGTTCGTCAATCATCTTATCGGCTTCTATAATTATTCCGTGAGAGCCTTTAACCTTTTTATCGCAAACGGAAAAAACGTCAACGATAACGTTTGCACGTCTTAACACGTCTACAGGTGTTAAGGCTTCGATTTCTTCTGAGCCGTCACTTATTAAAAGTGCTATTTTTTTCATAATTTATTCCCCCAATTTTACTTTTTATAGATAGAGCATCAATAACGTCGAATACTGCGTTTAGATTTTCGGAAGAATACTCTATTTCGGCTGAATACATACGGCAAACTTCGGAAAATTCTTTTGATTTTGATACCGCGTTTATAACAAAGGTTGAAAACAACGAGAACAAAGTTTTTGTTATTCTATCTAAACCGTCTAAAGCGGTTAGCAAATGCCTATAAGCAAAATAAACGGAAATTTGCTCGTTAAATGTATCGTTTTCACTTAAAAACACGTTTTTGTCGGTAAAATCGGTATTTTTAACTAAAACTTGCCAACTACTATCTAAATTTTCTAAACGTAATAGTAATTTTTTAACGTCTAATTTATAAAAATCTTCTTTTTTTATTCCGCAAAAACTTAAAACGTTATCTACTCTATCACAAAACGGAAACTCTCTATCTTGCAAAAGAGTTATAACCCTTTTTCTAAACGATAAAAGTTCCTTTTCAAAGTCAGTTAAAGGTTTCTCTTTACCTTGCGTTTGACTTTCTATCTCTACTGCTTTTTCTTTTTTAGATAGAACGAGTTCTACGGCTTTTTCGCATGATAGTCCTATGCCGTATTCTACTCTATCACTTAAAAAGCACCGATACCTTGGGTGGTCGCGACAAATATCACAAAGCGCGTTTTCACCAAGGTTAGTAATTATATCGCAAAGGTTGTCTTTATTTAAAAACGCACACCTTCCGCACTCGTTTTTTATAAAAGAACGTGTACTTTTATCGATGCCTTCTTTTAAGGTTTTCTTAAAGTCGCCCTTTACCTTCTTATACTTTTTATAAGTGTTTTTATCGATACAAATTTCCCAACCGACACAACAGTTGTTTTTGCACTCACCTTTCTTACACTGAAAGTCCTTAAAATAATCTAAAGTAATGTTTTTCATAATGAATTAAAAGCCCTTAAAACAAGGGCTTTTTTATTAGTCTTGCCAAACGCTTACGCGAGGAAGTTCGTCTGACGGACAAATTCTCCAGCCGTGTTCGGGCGTCCAGTGAATTTTAATCTTGTCAGCATCTTCGTTCCAATCTTTGCCGCATGATGCGTAGTCAGTTAAAAGAAGTTCTTTGCCGTCTTTAACTAAAAGTGTACGGAAAAGTTCTCTTTCGCAAGGTTTACACTTACATTTTGCGCCGTCAGTTGCCAAAACCAACGCGCCGTAGGTATAAGCCGTTTTGCCGTTAAGAGTATGAATTTTAACTTCCATACCCATATCGATATAGATTTCGTTCTTTTTAGAAAATTCGCTATCTATTATGCAATAGCCTTTCTCTACCTTTTGATTTATTCCGTTAAAGGTAATAGTTGCTTCATCACACCAAGACGGCACGCGAAGTTTGATACTGCCTTTTTCGGGTTTGGAATATTTAATTTTAATTAATACCTTACCACTAACGGGATAACCAGTTGAAATTTTAACCGAAACTTTTGTTCCGTTATCGGTGGTATATTTGATTTTTCCGTCTATATAGTTATTGAAAACCAAGCCATCTTCACTTTTCATAACCGCAGTAAGTGGGAAAAGCGCAGTACCCGCCGAGCCAATAGATGCGCAACAACCGTGGTATCCGCCGTCCTTAAATTCCTTAAATCCGCCTATACCTCTACCCCTAATATTGTTTACTAGCGGGCTATAACTATCGAATACCATTCCGTATAAGTAATCACCGCCACTACAGTCGCTTCTTATACTATACTGTTTTCTTCCGTAAACGTTTAGCGCGCCGTATAGTGCGTTATAAGTTGATTTTTCAATTCTATCAGCATAATCGGGGTTTTCGGTCAATGCGATAAGGCGAGATAAAATTCTTATCCAAGTGACCGTCACGCAAGTTTCTTGCATGATGTTATCCACTTCGTTGGTTTGAGTGATTGCCGAATTATCAAAGAGTTCGTGCGTGCAACCTGCCGAGCCTATAATAGTTATATCGCTACTATTTACCGCTTCAACAAACTTTACTACAACGTCAAATAAACGTTTATCGTTAGTCACTTCCGAATACGCAAGCACGCCTTCGTAAAAAGACATCATTTCGTATGCTTTGGTGACAGGATATTGATAAGGCATCAACGCGCCTTCTTCGGCAAGTTCTATAAGGTTGCAATCTTTACTACCACCAGTAGAAACGATATATTCAGCAAAGTCTAAATATTTCTTTTCGTTAGTCATTTTGTAAAGTTCTACAACAGGCTCTAAAATAGTGCAAGAGTTAACGTTGCCCCAAATTTCGCTAGTGTCCGTAATTTGCACTTTACCTTCTTCGTTTCCTATCTTAGAAATAATATAATCAACGTGTTTAGAAAGTGCTACTACTATTCTATTTTTTAGATCTTCATCCTTACAAATTCTATAGTAGTGTTGCATACCCGTTAAAACGTATTTTCTGCCCCACATATCCCAACCGTGGAATTCGTCCTTTACTTGGTAAGTAGAAAATCTTCCAAATTCGTCTTGGGTTTTAAGCAAGCCTTCTACTGCATACGTTAAAACTTTATATAATTTTTCATTTTTAGAGTATTGATAGGTAAGCGCCGCTCCACGCATCATTTTGCCCCAAAACTCACCGCGCCAACCGCCGTTGCCACTATCTTCTCTCGTAATAAAAACGTTTACGCATTTATCCCATAGATCTTTATCTAAAAGTTGCTTTTCGGTGACAAATTCAACGTTTTCGTTTACAAAACCATTGTATTTTACTTGACCTGGTTTAAGAAAGTTAAGTTTTTTCTCCATTATTTGCTCCTTTGCTTTTTGCCCAATATAGTTTTAAGAATAGTTTGTGCGTATATTCTTGCGCCAAAATCGTTCGGGTGATTGATATTGTTTGCGCTTATGTCTTTATATTTTTTACCCAAGTCTAATATATGCTTATATATCTTTGTCACGTCGGCTACCGCTACGAAAGAATATTTTTCTTCTAAAAGGTAAAGTTCCTCTACAAATTTTTCTTGGTTTAGATACCAGTTGGTTTCGGGGTTTGGTAGACTTGTTCCTACAAGCACGATTTCAGCCTTTGGATTATGTTCGTGAAGTGCTAAAACCATTTTTTCAGTTCTTTCACCATAAGCACTTAAACTGTCATCCATATCGTTCATGCCAAAAGCAAGAATTAAAAGATCTGGATCATTATCTATTACCCTTTCTTTAAACGCATCTAATCCGTTTTGGGTTGTCCAACCACCAACTGCAGTGTTAAAGTATTCGATTTGGTTTGGATACCTTTTTTGCATGGCTTTTACTACCATAATGGGATAACTATCAGCATACGGTGAAACCATACCGCCTTGCGGTGTTCCGCTCGCATTACAACCCGTAGTTATACTGTCGCCATAAAATCCCATCATTACTTTTTTGCCACGACTAAGTTTTTCGTAAAAGTTTTTAAGTCTTGACTTTTTACTCGTTGGCGTAAATCCACGCCATTTATCGCTATGGTTATACGTCACTGCAAACTGAAATTTTGTAAAGGTATCTTCTTCACCGAATTTTATATATCTTTGTTCCATAAATTCATACGGGACTTTATCGGGAAGAACTTTTATTTCATAAACATTAGGCGTTCTACGATAATAATCGTTCACTTCTAAATACGGCATAGCCGAATTTTCAGTTCTTATAATATATCCGTCACTATACGTATAGTCTCTACCGTTTAGGTAAAACTCGTTAAGCCCATAGTCTTTTATCGAAATAATATTGTCCGGCTTATATAAAAGTTTTACCCTACCTGTTTTTCCTAAAAACATACCCGTTTCATAGTAAACTTTTTGGCTTTCCCAAATAGGTAAAACATACTTATCAACGTCATAACACTCAAAGGTGTTTTTTATCTTTTCTAAAACGTCCTTATCCGCAGGACAAAATTCAAAGTTATCAATTTCAGATGGAGTAATCCACTTAAAATCGTTATGCTCATTTAATACAGGCTGGCTGTTAAACGAACATAAATATACACTAAGTTTTATCTCAATATCGGGGTATTTATGGTTAAATTGCAAAAACAAGTTGCCAACGGAAATATCAGCAGAAAGTTCTTCCATACACTCTCTTTTTAAGGCATCTTCTAAACTTTCGCCACTTTTTACCTTTCCCCCTGGGAACTCCCAAAGCATACCGCGAACTTTGTTCCTATTGCGCTGACAGATAAAGAATTTTCCGTTATGCCAAACAAGAGCGCAAACAACGTTTACCATATTTATCCTCAATAATTATTTTTATATAATGTCATCTATATTTGGATTTAT
>CAJMCT010000058.1 GCA_905211955.1 uncultured Eubacteriales bacterium
TAGTACCTTTATAAGCACTTGGACATTTAATATTGTTGTCATTTAAATATGAAACTATATCACTAACTCCTTTACCATAATAAGCCATTTTAAATATATTTTTAACTACTGGTGCTACTTCAGGGTCAGAAATTAAATGACCTTTATCTTCCGGATCTCTCATATATCCATAACATGGTTTACTACCTATAAACTTGCCTTGTTGTTTTTTATTCTTTAGTATAGAACGAATTTTCTTTGAAGTGTCTTTACTAGTCATATCATTGAATAATGATTTAAATGGAGCGATATCATTATTAGCGCTATCTAAAAAAGTATCTACACCATCTAGAATTGAAATAAACCTAATTTTATTTGCAGGAAAATATTCTTCAAGAAGATTTCCACATTCAACATGATTTCTGCCTAATCTTGATAAATCTTTTGTGATTACACAATTAATGCGTCCACTTTCAATGTCTTTAATCATTCTTTGAAATCCAGGTCTATTAAAATTAGTACCGGTATATCCATCATCAACATATTCATCAACGAATGTAAAGCCATTTTCCTTTACAAAGTCCATTAATAAATGTCTTTGATTAATGACACTCTCACTATCTGACTCATAAGTCTTATCCTCATCACTTTCTGATAATCTGATGTAATTTCCAACTCTATAAAAACTTGGTGCTTGTATTATATTGCTATACACTTACTACTCCTTCCATAGTGCATAACTTTGAGTAAGCAATATAATTATATCATATTCCTATCTATATTACTGAGTTTCTAACATCATTTTTAGGTACTCCTCTATTAATTCCACCAAATTTTTATCTTTATCAAAAGTTTCTGTTATATTCATCTACTATACCCCTCCATTCAATTTTATGAAATTCAAAAAGTTATAAGACTAAAGTTTATCAAAATTAATTTTAAGCAATAAAAAACCCACCTAAAAAGGTGGGTTAATATTTTAGATAAAATTAAGCCCTTTCAACCTTACCGCTCTTTAAGCATCTGGTGCAAACGTATTCTTTTTTAACGGTGCCGTTTTCCTTTTTAACGCTAACTTTTTGAAGGTTTGCTTCAAACAAAACGGGGGTCTTGCGGTTAGAGTGGCTAACTAAGTTGCCAGAAAGTTTACCTTTACCACAAACACTGCATACTTTACTCATATATAATTTCCTCCTGATGGATAATAGTTATTTTTAACAACAATTACTCTAACATAATTTTAATTAAAAAGCAACAAAAAAACGCTAAATTTTTAAAAATTTTGGTGTAATTGGATATATAAATCAAAAAAATTTAATAATTTCTATCAAAGGGTTGCAAAATGGCTTTAAATATTGTAAAATGTATATGAATTTCAGTGAGGTAGATATGGCTGTAAGGACTAACAACATATACGGAAAAATAACTATTTCCAATAAAACCATAGCGCGTTTTGTATCGCACGTAGCGATCGACAGTTATGGTATTGTTGATTTTGTCCCGAGAAATCTTTTAGATTCGGCAATAAGTTTCTTGAAATTTGGAACTGAAGTAAGGGGTGTAAGAGTACACTCTAACGGCGACCGCGTATGTATAGAAGTTTCGGTAATAGTAAAATACGGAGTTTCGATTAAAGCGGTTATTGAATCTTTAACGGAAGCAATAAAGTATAAAGTAGAACGTTTTACTGGAATGCTTGTAGACACCATAAACGTAAAAGTAATGGGAGTTCAACGTTAAGGATAAAAAATTTATTTGATTTTTTCTTCTTTATAGTGGAGTTAATTATATGCAAAAAACGATAAACGGAGTAATGTTTAAGTCAATGATTTTGACTGCGGCTAAACTCCTTGAAATAAATAGAGTAAACATAGACGCATTAAACGTTTTCCCTGTACCTGATGGTGACACGGGAACGAATATGAGTTTGACTATACAATCGTCAGTTAAGGCGATATTAAACTGTAAAAGCAACAATTTATCTGAGATTGCGGAAGCGGCTTCAAAAGGCGCACTCCGTGGTGCACGTGGAAACTCGGGTGTAATACTTTCACAAGTTTTGCGTGGCCTTTGCAACGTATTAAAAGAAGCGACTGAAATTGACGTAAAACTCTTTACGCAAGGTTTAATCGCAGGTGCTGAAGTTGCTTATGGCGCAGTTAGTAAACCTAAGGAAGGCACGATTTTAACCGTTGCAAGAATGGTTGCCGAACATGCCCAATCAATCAGAAGCAAAAACAAAGATTTTGAAACCTTCTTCCCCGAAATTATCGCAAAGGGTAATGAAGCGGTGGAACTTACCCCAAAACTACTTCCCGTCTTAAAGAAAGCAGGTGTTGTAGACGCGGGTGGTAAAGGACTTATGTGCCTTTACGAAGGTATGTATAAAGCACTTATGGGCGAAACCGTGAGTGGCGATACCTATACTCAAGACGTAAAATCATCTGAAACGGCAATGGAACATGCCGATATAATGAGCCTTGGAAACATAGAATTTGCTTATTGTACGGAATTTTTCATTATAAACCTATATAAAAAGACTACTCTTGCCGATATTGAAAGGTTAAGAGAAGCGCTTATGAGAATAGGTGACTGCGTTATCGTTATTGGTGACTTAGAACTTGTAAAAGTTCACGTTCACACCAATCAACCGGGTGTTGCACTCTCTAAAGCGTTAGAACTTGGAGAACTCGATAAACTTAAAATTGAAAACATGTTAGAGCAAAACCGTGCTCTAATGAAAAAATATGAAGAAGAAAAGAAAGAAATGGGTATGCTTGCCGTTTCCGCAGGTGAAGGTCTTTCAAACATCTTCAAGGATTTAATGGTAGACGCAGTTATAGAAGGCGGTCAAAGTATGAATCCTTCGGCTAGCGATATTGCTGATGCCGTTCAAAGAATTAACGCTGAAAACGTTTTCGTTTTCCCCAACAACAAGAACATAATTCTTGCTGCTGAGCAAGCAAAATCGATAGTAGAAAACAGGACGATTCACGTTATCCCAACAAAGAATATTCCGCAAGGATTTTCCGCTGCGTTATCGTTTAATCCCGAACTTCCGGCAGACGAAAACAAGGCAAATATGATTCACGCGCTTGATACCATAACGGTAGGTCAAGTGACTTATGCGGTAAGAAATACCAAGATGGACGGCTTTGATCTAAAAGTTGGCGACATCATGGGGCTTGACAACAAAAAGATACTCGCAACTGGTAAAAACATTAGCCAAGTCACCTTGGATTTGATTGCAAGATTAAGAAGCGGCGAGGAACTTATCACTCTTTATTACGGTCAAGACGTAAAGGAAGAAGATGCGATAGAACTTCAAAACAAGATAAAAGAAACTTATCCCGAATGTGACGTAGAAATACAATACGGCGGTCAACCCATCTATTATTACTTTATTGCTTTGGAATAAGAATTTAAGGGAGAGAGAAATCTTTCCCTTTATTTTTTAATTTATCACGGTAAACTTATGGAAATAACTAAAATCAAAGGCATTAACGAAAAAAGAGAAAAAGATTTTAATAAACTCGGCATAAAAGACACTAGCGATATGCTCGGGTTTTTTCCTAAAACGTATTTAGATTTAAGGGAAAAACAACTTTTAAAATATGCCTACCATAACGACGTGGTGTTGACGACGGGTAAAATCGTAAGTGTTCCAGTTAATAGATTTGTCGGCAAAAGGTTTAACGGCATGGTTAAAACCGTTTGCGAACAAGAAGGCTTGATTTTTAGCGTGGTTTGGTTTAATCAACCTTACGTTTTAAATAAGTTAAAGGTTGGCGAAGAATACCTTTTTTACGGCAGAGTTCAAAATAGATACGGCGAAATAAGTATGGTAAACCCAAGTTTTGAGCTTTGTGAAAAGGCTTTTAGACTAAAAGGTATAGTTCCGCAGTACGTTTGCAAGGGGAATTTGAATCAAAAAATAGTAAGAGATAGTGTAAAACTTGCCGTAGACATAGAAAAACCAAAGAGTATAATACCCTTTGATTTACAGGTAAAGTATGATTTGGTAGACTTGTATAGGTCTTATAAAACCGTTCATAACCCCGAAAGTATGGAAGGGATAAGAAAGGCTTCTAATAGAATAGCCGTTGAAGAATACTTTAAACTTATATCGGCTTTTAAGTATATAAAAGGTGGTCGTGAACAGGTTAGAATAAACAAATATAACTGCTCGTCAAGAGAATTGGTGGAGATTATCGCAACCAAATAGGAATGAGGAATGAGAAATTAGGAATTGGAGATGGGGATAAGTTTGAATTCACGGGCGGGCAAAGACAAGCCGTAAACGAAATTTATGCCGATTTAACGAGTGAAAAAGTTATGAATAGGCTTATGCAAGGCGACGTTGGTAGTGGTAAAACGGCTGTTTCGCTATGCGCAATTTTCATGGCGGTAAAAAGCGGTTTTCAAGTAGTAATGCTCGCTCCAACGGAAGTTTTGGCAAGGCAAAACTATCAGATAATATCTAAGGTTTTTAACGATTATAACGTTGAACTTTTAGTGGGGAGCCTAAAACAAAGCGAGAAAAAGGAAATTAAGAAAAATCTTAAAGACGGCAAGATAAATATCCTTGTAGGCACGCACGCGGTTATAGAAAACGACGTAGAGTTTAAAAAACTTTCTTTATGTATTTGTGACGAGCAACAACGTTTTGGTGTAGCCCAAAGAAGCGCGCTTATGAGTAAGGGCATTACCCCAGACGTTTTGGTTATGAGCGCAACACCTATTCCAAGAACTTTGTCGCTTATAGTATACGGAGACTTGGATATTACTACTATATCTGATAAACCAAAGCAAAGAATTCCTATTCAAACGAACATTGTTCCTAAAGAAAAGTATAACGATATGCTTTTCTTTATAGAAAAAGAAATAAAGCAAGGTAGACAAGCCTACCTAGTTTGTCCTAAGATTGAAGGCGACGAAGAAGGCACGGTTATGAGCGTCACCGAACTTTTTGAAGAAATAAAAGAGAAGTTGCCATCGGTAAACGTTGGGCTTTTGCACGGCAAAATGAAAGAAATAGAAAAAAATGCCGTTATGCAAGACTTTAAAGATAAAAAGATAGGGCTTTTAGTATCCACAACGGTTATAGAAGTAGGTGTAGACGTTCCCGATGCTTCGGTTATGGTAATTTATAATGCTGAAAGGTTTGGGCTTTCTCAACTTCACCAACTACGTGGTCGTGTTGGTAGGTCTGACATTAAAAGTTATTGCTTTTTGCTTACCGGCGCAAAAGACGGCTTGGCAATAGAAAGATTGACAATTTTAAAGGACAATAACGACGGGTTTAAGATTTCCGAATACGACTATAAACTTCGTGGTGCGGGCGACTTTATGGGGGATAGACAAAGCGGAAAATCAATGAGTGACTTAGGATACTTAAATTACGATACCGAATCAATCTTCCTTGCAAAAAAGATTAGCGACGAAGTGTTTGAAACGGGCAAAAACACCGAAGAAATTCGCACCATCGCAATCAAAAAGTACCAAAAACTTAAAGACATAACTATGAACTAAAAACTATAACAAAAACCCCACGAGAAATCGTGGGGTTTTAATTTTTAATAAAATCTTAGTAGTTCTTTTCGTTGAGTTCGAAGTAGCTTTGGGGGTGTGCGCAAGTGGGGCAGAGCATAGGTGCTTTATCAGAAACAACTAAGTGACCACAGTTTCTGCATTCCCAAACTTTCTTTTCGTCTTTAGCGAAAACCTTGCCGTTTTCAACGTTAGCAAGGAGTGCTTTATAACGTTCTTCGTGTGCTTTTTCTACTGCTGCAACTAATCTAAACTTAACTGCTAAATCTTTAAAGCCTTCTTTTTCGGCAACGTCAGCAAAACCTGCGTACATATCAGTCCATTCGTAGTTTTCGCCTTCAGCAGCGGCTTTCAAGTTTTGAGCGGTATCGCCGATACCGTCGAGTTCTTTGAACCACATTTTAGCGTGTTCTTTTTCGTTGTCGGCGGTCTTTAAAAAGAGAGCAGCAATTTGTTCAAATCCTTCTTTTTTAGCCTTAGAAGCAAAGTAGGTGTATTTGTTTCTTGCTTGAGATTCGCCGGCAAATGCAGCCATCAAATTTTTTTCAGTTTGAGTTCCTTGGTATTTGTTTGCCATTTTTTTATTTCTCCTTGATATTATTTTTGCTTATAGTAAAGCATACAGTGGCAAAACCCTTCAAAATCGGGGTCATTTATCTGTGCTTTAAACTCTTCACACATACATTTAAATTCTTCGGTTCTAACCGTCCTACAAGGACAGTATCCGCCCGTGCGTTTTAATCCATCACGCACGTTTTTAACCATTTCCTTATCGGGATTAAGTATTATTTTCATATCGATATATATTATATCATATAGAAAAAT
>CAJMCT010000059.1 GCA_905211955.1 uncultured Eubacteriales bacterium
TGGCTATTTCCGTATTCGTGTTTATAATCACTAAGCAACCCTACCCTGCCGTGTATGTATTTGTAATATTAATATTAAAATCATTTCTACTAATAAAATGGAAATGACACAATAAGTATCATAATGTGACTAGCGGTTTCTTGCTTTCATTTTAATCTATTATTAAAATGTTATTAAGCACAGTCTTAATACAAAATAGGAAGGTTAACAATGATAAGTAAGAAAAAGACGTTTTTTGCAGGCATAACTTTTGTGATAGCATTTATTATATGGACATTTTTAGTACTGATAATCGATGTGAAATCAATTGGTCCAAATAATTCAAGCGTAGGTTTTGCATGGATTAATGGATATTTTCACAATAAAATTGGTGTAAACATGCCTTTATACGTTATCACCGATTGGCTTGGGTTTGTACCTATTATAATTGCATTTTCTTTTGCAATCTTAGGACTTTTAGAATGGATAAAAAGGAAAAGTTTGCTAAAAGTTGATTACAGTATACTAATACTTGGTATATTTTATATTGTTGTTATTGGCATCTACGTTTTATTTGAAATGATTGTTATAAATTATAGGCCAATATTAATAGATGGTTATTTAGAAGCGTCTTATCCATCATCTACAACAATGCTTACAATCTGTGTTATGCCAACGGCATTAATACAATATAAATATCGTATAAAAAATAAGATTTTACGTAGGGTAATTATACATATCATAGCTATTTTTACAGTCTTTATGGTTATAGGAAGACTTATATCTGGCGTTCATTGGATTACTGATATAATAGGTGGCGCTATAGTTAGCACAGGACTTGTTCTTATTTATTGTTCAATTTGTAAATTATATAATTCACAACAAAAAAAGACTGACAAATAGTCAGTCTTTTTTATTTACATGTTTTCTTTGATTCTTGCTTTTACCTCATCTCTTAAAGGTGAAACTTCTAAAATACTTAAAAATTCTTCGATCGATTTAGCTTCTTTAAGTTTTATCCAAGAACCCCAGAATTTTTGGTCGTTATCGCCTTCGGATCTTGATAGAACGTCTTTTGCCCTAATCAAAACTTTTTCTATATCAGAAAGTTTTTTACTTTTTACGATTACTTTGTATTTCTTAGAAGGATTAAACTTAAATTCTGCCGTGGCATTGTCTAAATATAATTCTTTTAAAGGAATCTTTTTACCATTTTCGTAAACGACAATTTCACCGTCTATAATATTCTTAAATACAACTCTTAAAGTACGGTTTTTAGGAATAACCTTGCTTGCTCCAAAGGTTTCTATATCAAGCGTTGAAATCTCACAATCGTCTTTAATTTCAAAATTATTAGCAAACTTTGTAAATACTTCACCTTTTTGTTTCGAACCCTCAGAACCGTCTTCAAACAAGGTAAATTCTCCCTTTCCACTATATACGTCAACTTCAAGTTTACTTGGGTTTCCTGCAAAGTTTCCTTTATCCATTGAAAGCGGAATAATAGTACCTTCTTTTGCAAGAACGGGAATAGACTCTAATTTTCTCATAAGAGTTTTCTTTTCCCCTTTTTCACCTACGACGTATACGTCACCGGTAAATATATCCGTCCACTTGCCTTCAGGTAGCCAAACTTCAGTATATGAATATCCGTCTTCTTTAACAGGAGTAATAACTGGTGCAACGATTAAGTTTTCACCAAATAGATATTGATACTTCATATCATACGCAGGTTTTTTATCAGCCCATTTATAATACATAGGCTCGATAAGCGCTAAACCGTCTTTATGCGTTCTATAACTCAATGAGTAAAGAAGCGGAATAAGTTTATGACGAAGTCTAAACCAGTCTTCGGCAATTCTACCCGTACCGTTCCCGTATACCCAAGGCTCTTTAGTCGTTGTTTCAGCATTAGAACAGTGCAATCTATTTATAGGACTAAATACACCAAATTGTATGTGTCTTAAATACAATTCTTCGTTCATTTCGCCACACATATGACCGCCAATATCGTGACTCCACCAAGTATAACCAATATTGCTTGCAGTAAGAGTAAAATATGCAAGATATTTTAACGTTTCCCAAGTAATAAAGGTATCCCCAGAGAATCCTAACGGATAACGGTGAGAGCCAACACCCGAAAATCTTGATAAAATAAGCGGAACGTCGTGATTTACGCCATTATCTAAATAGTGATAGTGATTTAGCGCCCAAAGCGGATCTAAGCCTTCTAATGCAGAATTAGTGCCTTGTTGCCAGTCTATCCACCAAAATGCTACGCCGTCTTTTTCGTAAGGCTTATGTAATATTTCAAAGTATTTATTAATAAAGTGCGTATCGGCAATATCGAAGTTGACTTTTTGTTTGGTTTTGGGGTCAACACCCATAGCAATAGCCATTTCTTCATACATATCATCCCACCAACGAACTCCGTCCGCAGGGTGAACATTTAAGGTGATTTTAAGGTTCATATCCTCAATCTTTTTAAGGAAAGCCTTATAGTCGGGGAATAAATTAACGTTCCAAGAATACCCCGTCCAACCGTTATTGCCGTTAAACGCTGTCTTGTCTTCGTTTTCTTCGGTTATACCCTTTTCTTCTTTGACAAAATCAGAATAGTGCCAATCCATATCAATGGTAGCAACGGTTAAAGGAATATCTCTTTCGCTAAATCTATTAAGCAAAGTCAAGTATTCCTTATCGGTATATCTATAATATCTACTCCACCAGTTTCCGAGCGAATATCTCGGCACCATAGGAACGCTTCCACAAATCTCGTAAAGCGCCTTTACAGCCCCGCGATAATCTTTCCCATAAGCAAACACGTATTCGTCCGTTCCAAGCCCCTTTTCTGCGATAATTTCGCCTTTATCAGAGAGTGAAAGAGATTTAGCGTCGTCAAACAAAGCAATACCCGTTTTAGAACATACGCCATTAGAGATATTAATCTTTTTTGCCCTATCCTTTAATGCATATTCGCAAAACATATCCCCGTCGCAACAATCAAGGGTTCTATAGGTGCCTTTTAAGTTTCCTTCATTAGAAATTTTCTTTTCTACTCCGTCAATTTCTATACGGCAGTCTTTTCTATTTGGTTTGATTATTAGTTTGCAAGCCTTGGTAATAATGAAAAGTTCATCTTCATTTGAAGAAATTGAAAAATCAACTTTTTCCAAGTTTCTAAACCAAACTGACTGGGTTGCATTATCACGGAAAATCTTTTGATCGTTTTTTTCAATTCTAAACAAACGATCTTTAAGAACTGTGATGCGATAATCATTCCAATAAACGACGTTATCTTTGTTAGCAATAGGACTTGTTTTTACAATTAAATGTTTTTTTAGCATGATATACCTTTTTATATTTTAATTTTTAAGCCGTCGTACGTGACAACAAATCCGTACTTTTTGGCTAGTTTTTTCATAAAGTTATGGTTTTTTACGTGGTTATGTGAAAAGTGCGTGACGTAAACTTTAGTTTTATTGTTTACTGCACCAATATCTAAAAGAGCATCAAAAAGAATTTTATCATCTTTCATAGACATGTGGTTTCCCCACGTTTCAGTTTCTATACCGTGGGTGCAATCTAAACTTAAAGCATCAAACTTAACGCCATTTTCCTTAATATAGTCGATATCTTCTTGTGGAAGAATTCCCGTGTCGTTTCCATAAAGAAAGGTTTTTACACCCTTTTCAATTATGTAAACGAAAGCATCTTCTTTTTTAGCGTGGTCGGCTTTTAGTGGCGTTATAAAATAGTCGCCAAGTTTAACCTTTTCAAATGCTTTAAGTTCTATAAAATGAATATATTTGGCAATATCGGGGTGAATTTCGTCTTGATGAAAAAGCCAAAATTTTCTTTCAACTTCTTTATTGCCACAAATATAAATATCCTGCTCTTTTAATTTGTGAGCAAAGTATGCTCCACGCATATTAAAATACATTGGCACATAGTGGTCGGAGTGCGTGTGCGTAATCAGTAAATATTTTATCGCTGACAAATCAACGTCGTATTTTACCGAATTACTATAACTATCAGCACTAAAATCTATCATAAGGTCGTTATCAATAACAACTTGTGTTCTTGCCCTTAGATTTTTACCTTTTTTAGTCCTTGCTTCTAGACAAACGTCGCAATTACAAAATGCACAAGGTATCCCTTCCGCTGCGGCAGTACCTAAATATCTAATTTCCATATTAATAATTTATCTTTATCGTTCCGTAGTTTCCTACTTCGCCTTTAAGTTTAACAATACCATTAGAGTATGAATAATCAGCGGAAAGATTGTCGCCTAAAATAGTTAAACTCTTTGGTACTCTATCTGATTTGACGTTAATATCAAATTCTTTTTTGAGTTTTTCTTCAACGTTTACAAGTTCGATAAAGTTAAGAATAAACGCATCGTCAGTTTTGAAAGCCGTAGTTTCAACAGTTCCCGATAATTTTGAATTAATAGTAAAATTATCTTTGCCAACTAATTTGTTTACGATATTCATAAACACTTCCTTAAAGCAAACCCTATCTTCTTGTTCGATAGCACCTGCAACCCAAACGACTTTACCTTTGCCATATTCGGTTATCATAACCGCAGGATAATCAGTTAAAATTCCGGGGGGATTTGAGTGTATTGAAGCATATTGCAAGTGGTTTGCAGGGTCAGTGTAAGGCAACTTAATTTTGCCCTTAACAACACATTCATCTTCTACCTTAAAGTATGGCAACGCATAGTTTATAGGCATTGGAGATTCCGCATTAAACGTTTCAAACAAATCGTAAATACTCTTATCTGGACTAATATAGGTTTTTGTTTCCTTACTAAATCCAACAAATTCAGCACCAAAGAATTCCTTCATTAACTTAGCATTGCTCTTGCCAGAAAGATATAAATTACCACCATTTTTAACGTAATCATAAATAGTTTCTTCATAATCGTTTCCGATAAAATCTTGTAATTCACCTGCAACGATTAATTTATAATCTTTAATTCTATCCATTATTCCGTTTGCAATAACACTAACAGGAATATGGTTTTCAATTAAAGTTTGACAAGCATTTACACCACTAAACATATTGCAAGCATGATATCCACGTTCGGGGTTAAACTTTACTTTAGAATCAAAGAAAAGCCCAACGTCTTTTACCATTTCGCCTTCGTAGAACTGTTCAAAAGGCGCAATTTTGTCGAATATACGACCAATATTCTCGTAAACTCTGCCGTCAAGCGTGCCATCGGGGTTGATTGCATCAATAATTAAATTTGCACCATGGTGATAACTTGTAAGCATCAATTCAGTCTTTAACATGTTGTCTGTTTTAGATGCAGTATGTTCGTTTAAACTTTTGTCGCAACGGCAAACCATATACTCAAACGGCGGATTTTTGGTCACTTCTCTATAATATTTAGCACAAAACGAGTGACTATAAAGATTCCCATAAAGATCTCCACCTGCAAATTCACAGTTATCGTTAACGTTTTCAGTTTGAGCACATTTGCCAGAGAATGCTAAAACTGTAGCGCAATTTTGCTCGGTCGTGACACCCGGATAGAATTCATTGGTCAAAGTTACAAGGTATGCAGAAAATTCAGCCATCCACTCTTGCATTTTTTTAACGTGGAGTTTAAATCTTTCGTCATTCCAGTCTTCTTTTTCGGGCATAAGACCGCCTACTTCTTCTTCCCAACGTTTTTTACAAGCATCACAATGGCAAGGCATTGGCCAAAACAACATATCGTAAAATAAGCCCTTAATTCCCTTATAACAACTTGCCATTTCTTTAACTTGCTCACGGATAAATGCTCTATATTCTAAATTGTTTGGGCAACACAAACCGTATCTTTGTCCCAAGTCTATATGTGTTCTACCGTCGGGAATTCTAATTGCCCACTCAGGATGATTTTTTTCTGCCCAAGTGTTATAGATAACACTATAATAACCAACGACGTCCATGCCGGCATCAATACACTTGTCAACAAGTTTTTTAATTTTATTATCGTTAATAAAGGCATTGTGCGTCTTAGCAACATTGGTTGGAAAATTACATAATCCCGTATGAGATTGAAAATATATCATCGGGGACTGAATTTTTGCTTTAACAAGATTGTTAAAGTACTCGTCAACGTCAAACTTAGATAAAAATTCTTCATTCCAGTCTTCAATATGCATATCGACTAGATTTCTTCTATAAACTTTACTATACCATTTATTAGACATAATTTTTCCTTATACATTAAACTTTCTTAACTAAAAAGTATTTTAAATTAGTTAATATACCCTATAATAAACCCTTCTTTATTTAGAACTACTTTGTCTTGAACTTTTACGTTGTTTAAACAAAGAATATTAGTAAAATCATTA
>CAJMCT010000060.1 GCA_905211955.1 uncultured Eubacteriales bacterium
ATGAGGCCTCCCTTTACTTTGCTCTTTACGCGGCCGGAGAGAATTGCGCCTTCCTTGCAGTTGGCGAGAATTTCTTCCCAATTTTTCTTTTGCTGCGCTTTATCGTAAGAGATTACGGGGTTGCCCTCGCGGTCTTCAAGCTTTTCAAGCAGTACTTCTATTTCTTGTCCGATTTGTATGTCGTTGATATCCGGAAATTCGTTTATCGGAACGACACCTTCGGATTTTCCGCCTATGTCAACTACTACTTCGTTTTGGCGGATTTCGATTATTTTGCCCTTTATTATAGAGCCTTGTTTGAGTTCGGCAAAGCTGCTGTTAGCCAGCAGTTCTTCCATTACGTTGTTCATTTATGTCCTTGTGGATATTGCCGTCTCCGCAAGCGGAAACGGGTTGATTGTTTATGGTTATGCCTGCGCAAAATATGCGCAATGCGTTCATTAAAGGTTAAATAATTTCAGATTGCCCAGCACCTTGCAAGAGTTTTTTGCCGTATTTTACCAAAATATTCCCGACTTTTTACCGCACTTTTAACAAATTCTGACGATTTTCATTCACTCATAAAAATAAAAAATATAAAATAAAACCACGGATATTCCGTGGTTTTTTAATCGCAAAAATATCAGCCGTACGCGTATTTTCGTACGGCTCAAATTTTAAGTTCCCAAATCCTATTCTTCGGGTTTTGCTTTTTCCTCTTCAAAAGCATTCAAAATGATTTTGATGAGTTCTTCTCTTGTTTCCGTCTTAATAGGATGTGCTATATCTTTATATTCGCCATCGTTAGTTTTACGACTGGGCATAGCTATAAAATAGCCCTCAGTGCCTTCGATTACCTTAATGTCATGAACTACGAAGCAATCATCGAAGGTGACGGAAGCAACAGCTTTGAGTTTGCTATCGTCTTTTTTGACAATGCGGACTCTCACGTCTGTAATCTTCATATCACTACCTTCCCCTTACATTATTGTAAGAATATTTTATCATAAGAAAAGGCCCTTTTCAATAGGTTTTTTAAAAAAATTGCAAATTTTTTAAACTTTTTAACCAAAATTTGACATTTTTGCATAGAATATCCTATGAAAAATTTTAGTTTAATAGGGCAATTAAGTTCGGTTTATTTTATCGGCATTGGTGGAATTTCTATGAGCGCCATGGCAAAATACTTGGCAGGTATTGGCGTTTTAGTTTCGGGTAGCGATAAAGAACTAAATAAGCAGGTTATAGCCCTTAAAAAATCGGGTGTAAAGGTATATAAAAAGTTTGGGAAAACGGCTATTGATAAAAGTGATATAGTCGTTTATACTTCGGCGATAAGTGAAGATAATTTAGAACTTAAATACGCTAAAAAAACAGGTAAAAAGATTTATAAGCGCAGTGAGTTTTTAGCCGAGATTTTAAAAGATTTTTCAAATTCTATTGCCATAAGCGGAAGCCACGGCAAAACTACCGCTACTTCCATGCTCTCTCACGTTTTGATTAAAGCGAATTTTAATCCCACTTGTTTTATAGGCGGTTTAGATAAAAAACTTTCTAATTTTTATATGGGAAATAACGATTTTGCCGTTATTGAAGCGTGCGAGTATAAGAAAAACTTTTTAGACTTAAAACCTACCGTTTCGGTTATTCTCAATATGGATAACGACCACTTAGATAGTTATACTAATATGGACGACATGGTAAACGCTTTTAACCTGTTTTCAAAAAACACTATTTCTTTCGTCAATGCCGACGACCTTTATTGCAAAAATTTAAGCCTTAATACGTCTATCACTTTTGGAATAAAAGAGAGTGCATCGTATACTGCAAAGTATATTTTAGGGAACGACGGTTTTTATTCTTTTACAGCATACGCGTACGGAGTAAAAAAGGGAAGAATAAATCTTAAAGTATTTGGAAAACATAATATATATAACGCGCTATCCACTATTGCGGTTGCCGATTATTTAAGAGTGCCTTTTAAGGATATAAAAAGTGGCATAGAAAGTTTTTTGGGTGTTAGTAGACGTATGGAGCATATGGGCATACGAAATAAAATACCGTATTTTTGCGATTACGCACATCACCCAACCGAGATGAAAGCCGTGCTTTCTGAATTAAAAAACGATAAAACTCTTATAGTTTTTCAACCGCATACGTATTCTAGAACGCGTATTTTAATGAACGATTTTATTTCCGCTCTAAAAAACGGGCAAAGAGTGATTATATATAAAACCTATCCCGCAAGAGAAAAGTTTGACGAATCGGGTAGCGCATACACCCTTTACAAAAACCTTTCAACGTTTGGTGTAAACGTGTCTTACGCTGATAAAAAAGACGAACTTTTACAAAAAATCGACGCGCAAAAAAACGTGGATAAAGTTTTAGTTTTAGGGGCAGGGGATATATACGAAATAATAGAAGAATTACTCAAAGTTTAAAATCAAAAATTAACCGCTAAAAATACTTGCAAATATAAAATAAATGTTGTATAATTATGACAATATTTTACAATAGGAGAGAATCGGCAAAATGGTACAAAAAAAGAGAAAGATTGCCATATTAGGTACTGGAAACGTAGGTGCAACTATTGCTTATGCATTAACCCTTCAAGGCGTATGCTCTGAAATAGTTTTAGTAGATATCAATAAGGAAAAAGCAGAAGGCGAAGCGCTTGATATTTCTCAATGCGCAGCATGTGTTCCTTCAGTTAAGATTTGGAGTGGTGAATACGAAGACGTTGCAGGCTCTGACGTTGTAGTTGTCACCTTCGGCGTTGGTAGAAAGCCCGGTCAAACTAGACTTGACCTTGCAGGTATCAACGTTAACATCTTAAAGAGCGTTATCGGAAACGTAGGAAAGATTGCTCCCAACGCACTTTTCGTTGTAGTTTCTAACCCCGTAGACGTATTGACTTACGTGACTATGAAAGAAACTGGTCTTCCCGTAAATCAAATCGTTGGTACCGGCACGCTTTTAGACTCTAACAGACTTTGCCAAGCAGTTGCTGAATATTGCAACGTAGACGCTAAAAACGTTAACGCATACGTTTTCGGTGAACACGGCGATGCTTGTATGGTTCCGTGGAGCCTTTGTACCGTTTGCGGTATGAATATTAGAGATTACTGCACCAAGATTATGGGTGTTAAGAGTGAAGATTTAGAAGTAGAACTTGACAAGATTTACACCGGTATGGTTGCTGCAGGTTCTAAGGTTATCAAGGCAAAGGGTGCAACCTTCTATGCGATTGCCGCTTCTACCGTTCAACTTATCAAAGCACTTGTTTCTGATACCGAAACTATTCTTCCCGTTGCAACTATGCTTAACGGCGAATACGGTGCAAAAGATCTTTGCACGGGTGTTCTTTGCAAGGTTGGTGGATCTGGTGTTAAGGGCATCGTTGAAGTACCCCTACCCCAAGACGAAATGAAGTTATTTAGCGAAAAACTTGAATCGTTAAACAACACCTTTAACGCACTTAACGTTAGATAATAAACTAAAGATAAAACTTATTTATAAAAGGGAGTAGTTAGCGCTTACATAAAAAAGCGTTCGCAACGTCGTCAGTACGGCATTTAGCCCGGTGTTGCGTAAATTACCGTTTCGTAGTTTTAACAAGACTTTTATCGCTTTTTTGCGGTGAAAGTCTTTTGTTTTTATAAGTAAAAGGAGTAAATTATGTTTGATAATATTTTGCTTTTAATAATGGGTATGTTCCTTTTGATAAAGGGGGCGGACTGGTTTGTAGGCGGTGCAAGTGCAATAGCAAAAGCACTCAAAATCCCGTCGCTCATTATCGGCTTAACGCTAGTGTCGTTGGGGACAAGCCTTCCCGAAGCATCGGTTAGTATTCAAAGTTCACTAAACGGTTCAAGCGCGCTAAGTTTAGGAAACGTCGTTGGCTCTAATATAGTTAACACCTTGCTAATTTTGGGATTATGCTCACTCTTTATCCCGATTGCAATTGATAAGGATATGAAAAAGTTCGATATCCCTATTATGCTTGGGCTTTACGTTATAATACTTTTGTTTTGCTTCGTCATCACCCCCGACGTTATAAGTAGATGGCAAGGCATAGTTTTAGTAGTTCTATTTATCGCTTATATGACCTTTTTAGTGCTTCGTGCAAAGAAGAACGCAATTAAAACTGTAGAAGACGTAGAACAAGAGAAAAAGGAAGAAGAAAACAAAAAACCACTTTGGCTTAATATATTGTTGGCTCTTTTAGGGCTTGGAGCAATAGTTTTGGGCGGAGATCTCGTAGTAGATAAAGCGTCTTTTATAGCGATAGAACTTGGCATGAGCGAATCGCTCGTAGGCTTAACTATCGTTGCGGTTGGAACATCGCTTCCTGAACTTGTCACCAGCATAGTTGCTTCGATAAAGAAAGAAAACGACATTGCGGTCGGCAACGTCATAGGTTCTAATATATTTAACGTAGTATTTATCTTAGGTACTTCCGCAGTCATCAGTCCTTTTGCGCTTGCAAGTGGTGCACTAGTCGATATGCTAGTATTACATGGCTCGGCGGTTATCCTTATGGCGATATCGTTTATGGGAAAAAGCATCAAAAGATGGCAAGGCGCAGTTATGCTTTTAGCATACGCAGGATATTTAGCATATATAATCGTTAGGGGATAAGGTTTAATTAAAATAAAAAGCACGCTTATTATTTAAGCGTGCTATTTGTTTATTTTAGGATTGTTTGTTCGTTCTAACAGGTAATCTATAGATACGTCAAAATAATCGGCAAACTTAATTAGTGTTGCATAATCTGCTTCTCGTTCGCCATTTTCATATCTACTAATACTATTTTGATTCATATCAAGTTCTATCGCAAGTTGCAGTTGCGATAGTTTTCTTTCTTTTCTTAGTTCTTTAATTCTCATAAAATTTCCCTTGACAAGATTATACCATTACGGTATAATAAAAATATCCCAATTCGGGATATTTTATACAAGGAGAAGAAGAATGGAAGAAATGGAGACAAAAGCAATACGTTGTCCACAATGTGGCTCGACTGACGTCACTATGTTTACTGAAGATTTGGGCAAATGTAATAATTGTGATGCTAACGTGATATTGCCTAAAACTAAGGAAGTTGTAAACGTTAAAAACGAGTTTCATATTGAACAAAGTGCAAAAAAAGACGTGAGTTATGGTGTAATAAAGAAAGAATATAGCGGTTCTGACTTTTTAAGAAAAACCTTAATTTCAATAGCGTCTGACCCAAGAACACCTGAAAACATTTTAAGCAGTAGTTTTGAGCCTGTAAAAGTTTCTACTGAGCAATATTTAATGGTGGATGGCGATGCAAGTATAACTTATTCGGCAACGATAGGATATGACAAAAAGATAGAATATCGAGAGTGGGACAATTATAAAAAAGAATATGTCAAGAAAACAAAAACTGAAACCGAATGGCAACCGTATAGTGGTATTCATAGCGGAAACTATGTTGAGTGTGTAAATAACGTAGCAGGTGATAAAATTTCTATTATGGAAAACCAGTTTGTTCTTTCTATGATGTCAATCAAAAAGGGTAGTATAGTTGATGTTCAAGACGTCGATTTTAAGGCTGTAATGCCTGAAGAACCGCAGTTGAACGCGATTGAAAGAGCAAAGAGAAAAATGCGTTATTCTTGTGAAGCAGAAGCAAAGCATAATCTTCCTGGAGATAGAAATAAAGATTTTCACGCGAATGGTACGGCAAAAGTAAACAGTATTACGTCATTATCTGCGCCTGTTTATAATATTGATTATACTTACTCTGGCAAAAAAATAAGAAATAAAGCGTTTGCTTTTGGTAATTATAATAGGGTTGGTGGAACGGTTGATACATCACAAAATATTATGAATGCGGTAAACGAAAAAACTAAAGTCTTTGATATAATATCAATAGTAGGCTTCTCTGCGGTTGCGTTATTAATGTTAATAAGTATTATAGCAGGGTGGAGCGGGCTTTTAACTTTGTTTTGTTTGCCTTGTATAGGTTGGAAAGTTTTCACCTATCTAAACTTTAAGAAGATTATTAACAATATAGTTCAAATTAATCAAGAGAATAAAAAAGCAAGTTTAATTTCAAAGTTAAAACAAAACAATTTAGCACCTTTAACTAGTGGAGAAGAGAGAGCGTTTATTGCTAAGGGGAAAGATTTGCCCCGTACAAAACATAAAATTAGAAC
>CAJMCT010000061.1 GCA_905211955.1 uncultured Eubacteriales bacterium
TAAGGTTTTTGGTAAGTTCGTTTGCAGGGGCAAACCCGTTAGGACCAGCCGAGCGCTTCCACTCGCCAGCGATAACGCTACCGTTAAGGTAAACACCCGTTGCAACGACTACCGTTTTGCACTCTATTATAGAGCCGAAAGCCGTTTTAACGCCAGTCACTTTTTTGCCGTCGGTAAGTATTTCTACCGCTTCGCCTTGAAGAATTTTTAGATTTTCCGTTTCTTCAAGAGTTTTTTTCATAATAGAGTGGTAAAGGTTTTTATCTTCTTGACCGCGAAGCGATTGAACGGCAGCACCTTTTCCGCGGTTAAGCGTTCTAATTTGCAAAAGTGCGCGATCGGCGTTTATCGCCATTTCACCGCCAAGTGCATCAATCTCGCGAACAATTTGACCTTTAGCCGTTCCACCGATAGAAGGATTGCACGCCATAAAGGCTATGCTGTCTAAGTTTAACGTTAGCATAACCGTCTTAAAGCCTGTGCGGGCAAGAGAAAGCGCGGCCTCACACCCTGCGTGACCTGCGCCTATTACTACCGCATCGAATTTTCCTTCGGTGAAAGTGTACATATTCTTAATCTCTTATTTTTTCAAAAGTTTATTTCTAATATCGTTTATTTCAGTTGCAAGTTTATCGTCCGACTTAATTTGTTCTATAACCTTGTCCCTTGCATAAATTACCGTTGCGTGATCGCGACCACCCATCATTTTACCTACGGTCACTAAGGGAAGGCTCATCATATCGGTTATAAGGTAGGTGCAAATTTGACGAGGTTCAACGAACTCACGGTTTTTCTTCTTTCCTAAAACGTCGTGCTTGTTAACTTTATAGAAGGCGCAAACGCAATCGATAATATCGTCCGCTTTAAGTTCTTCTTGAACTTCGCTTGCGCTTTCTTTAAGCGCTTCGTTAACGAGTTCTATGGTCACGGGGCGCTCGTGAAGTTTAGATGCAAATATAACTTTGGTAAGTTTTCCTATTAAAGAACGAATATCCCCGTCCGAAGACTCTGCAATATATTGCAAAACCTTAATATCAACAAGGCTCTTTTGTTCTTCACTCTTTTTTCTAAGTATAGCGATACGAGTTTCTAAATCCGGTGGTTGAACGTCTACTAAAAGTCCGCCTTCAAAACGGGTGCGAAGTCTTTCTTCTAAAACTTCGATTTCTTTTGGGGGACGATCACTCGTCATAACGATTTGTTTATTTTGGTTTACTAAATCGTTAAAGGTGTTGAAGAATTCCGTTTGTATGCCTTGCTTTTTTGCCAAAAACTGTATGTCGTCAATAAGCAAAACGTCAATGTTTCTATATTTCTTTCTAAAATCGGCGTCCGAATGTTTGCCTTTAGAAATGCTTTCTATAAACTGGTTGGTAAACTGTTCGCAAGTAGCGTAAAGTACGGTGGTATTCGGCTTATTGATTTTTAGATAGTTAGCAATAGCCATCAAAATATGCGTTTTACCAAGCCCCGTTCCGCCGTGGATAAATAGGGGGTTATACGCTTCACCGGGTGCTTCGGCAACCGCTTTTGCCGCAGCATAAATAAACTCGTTAGAAGAACCTACTACGAACGAGTCGAAAGTGAATTTAGGATTAATAGGAGTGCCGGGGATTTCTACCTTTTCTTTGATAACTTCACCAAGTTGCGCTTCATAGTCCTTTTTGTCCTTTGCAACGTAAACCACGAAATCGGTAATTTCCGAATTGCTCCTTTTAAGCGCTTCTTTAACTTGGTCGGATAGCCTATCGTTAACGGTATCGGCAAAAATCTTGCCGTCCGTAATAAGCACTAACTTTCCGTTTGCCACGTCTACCGGTTTTAACGCAGAGATATAGGTGGCATAGGATATTCCGCTTACCAACTTTTCAAGTTCGGGAAGAGCGGTTTTCCATAAAATCTCATAACTTTCCATCTTAACTTTTCCTTTTATCGTTGCTTTTAACGTAAAAACAATATATAATTGTAATGTAATATTTTGCCCCCCAAAAAAGGGTAGGGTTTACATTATACAATAAATTAAAAATAAAGAAAAGAAAAAAGGACAAAAATTTTTAATTTTTTAAAAAACTTATGTACATAAAAAACCTATCTCTCAAGGATTTCCGCAATTACGATCAGGAGTTTTTTGAGTTTGAAAACGGAATAAATTTACTTACCGGCGAAAACGCACAAGGCAAGACCAATGCGGCTGAAGCCATATTTTTCCTATGCACTGGTTATTCTCCGCGCGCAAACAGGGATAAAATCGTTATTAAAAACGGCAAGGAAAGTGCCGAGATTTCGGGAACTGCGGTAGGTAATTACGGGGACGTTTCGGTTAAAATCAACTTTAACAAAAACGATAAAAAGTCCGTTTACGTCAACGGTATGCAAGTTTTAAGAATAGGCGAACTTTTAGGAAATATCCATAGCGTGTTCTTTAACCCTTCCGAACTTAAGCTCGTTCAAGAAAGTCCTGAAGATAGAAGAAGGTTTCTTAATATATCCTTGTCGCAAATGTCAAAGGCGTATTTTTATGCGCTTTCAAGATACAACAAGATTTTAGAGCAAAGGAACAATCTTTTAAAAGACCGCGAAAGCGTTATTCGTGAAACCTTGCCCGTGTGGGACGTTCAACTTGCCAAAGAAGCATCGGTAATAATAAAACAAAGAAACGATTTTTTAAGCGAACTATCGGGTGTTGCAGAAGAAAAACACGCATATTTATCGGGTGGCAAGGAAACGCTTAAAATGAAAACCGAAAGCGGATACTACGGTAGCGAAGAAGATATCGCTTATGCTTTAAGAGAAGACTTAAAAACCGCACTCGACAAAGATATTCGTTTAGGGTTTACCACGATAGGTCCACACCGCGACGATATAAAATTTATTCTAGACGGCTTAGATGCAAGAATATACGCATCTCAAGGTCAACAAAGAACGGTTGCGCTATCACTTAAACTTGCCGAAACCGAAACTTTCTACAAAAGGTTTGGCGAATATCCTATTCTGATATTAGACGACGTTTTATCTGAACTTGACAAAAAACGTCAAAGAAAACTTATAAAAGGGGTAGAGCATTTGCAAACTATCTTTACCGCAACGGGTATTGATAGAAGCGTGTTTAAAGATAAACAGGTTAAGAAATTCGTGATTGAAAAGGGAAAAATTAAATGAGACTAATTTTAGCAAGCAATTCTCCGAGAAGAAAAGAACTTTTGCGTAGAGACGGCTTTAACTTTACCGTTATCAAAAGTGGCGCAAAAGAAATAGTAGATAAAGACCCCGCAAAAACGGCAACCATAAACGCCGAACTTAAAGCCGAAGACGTGTTTAATTCACTAACCTATAAAGACGATGCGTGCGTTTTGTCGGCGGATACTATCGTTTATTTTGACGGTGAGATTTTAGGAAAGCCTAAGGACGAAGAAGACGCGTTTAACATGCTTAAAAAACTTTCGGGCAAAACCCATTTTGTAATCACGGGCTTTTGTATAAAGACTAAAAATCAAAAGTTTTCGGCGGCGGTTCAGTCGGCAGTAGTGTTTGAAGAACTTACCGATAAATTTATAAAAGACTATATTGCAACCGGCTCTCCGCTCGATAAAGCAGGCGCATATGGTATTCAAGATGCAAACGGCATGGTCAAAACCTTTTACGGAAGTTATGACAATATAATAGGGCTTCCCACCGAAACCATAGAACCACTTTTGATTAAAATCATTAGGGGTAATAGTTAAAGAAATAGACAAAACAAAAAGCCACGCAAAAAAGCGTGGCTTTACTTTTTATATTTTATTAGTCGTAAAAATCTTTAAGTTCGTCAGTGGATTCTATTTCCGCAAGGTAGGGAAGTTCTCTAAAATTTTCAGCATAGTCTAGGCCGTAGCCGATAACGAAACCACACTCAACTCTAAATCCAACGTAGTCAACGTTAACGTTTACGGTGCGTCTTTCGGGCTTGTCTAAAAAAGTACAAAGTTTAACCGAATTAGGATTTTTGCTTTTCAAAAGGTCAACGAAGAAAGAAAGTGTTTTGCCACTGTCCACAACGTCTTCAACAATTAAAACGTCTTTGCCCGAAACGTCTATGTCAAGGTCGTTTATGATTTGCATTTCGCCACTCGTGGTCCCGTTTCTATAACTTGAAAGTCTAACGAATTCCATCGTAAGCGGTATATCCAAATTTCTAATAAGGTCAGAAAAGAAAACCACCGCGCCTTTAAGCATACACACTACAACTGGGGTTTTACCCTTGTAGTCTTTGCTGATTTGTTTACCAAGTTCGACGATTCTTTCTCGAATTTGTGTTTCTGATAAAACGACCTTTAATTTTTTCATTTTAATTCCTCATAAGTAAGTTTTACTAAATTTTTCGTGTTAGCATCGGCTTTTACGTTGTCAGATATCGCAAGCGTAAATATTGCAAGCACCGTTTTTTCTATTGCGAGTATTGGCAGTTTATCTCTAAGCCTTAGCGGAATTTTTTTGTCGGTAAGATAATCGTTAAGTTTTTTTGTTCCACCGCCAAACTTGGTAAAAACGTCCCCGTCCTGCTTAGTTCTAATAACCGCACCGCAAGGCACTTTATCCATATCAATAAATAGTCCGGACGTCAAGTCGTTTTTTAGGGGGGCTTTTTCTATCTTGATTTTGCCTTTCCCAAATTCCGCTTCTAAAATAGAAAAAGGGATAGGCGAAATTTCAAAATCGTCTTGTTTATATAAAACGATTTTGTCATACTCTTTAATGGCGATAGCCCTTTTAGGAAGGTTTATAAACGCACCGCTTTGAGAGTTTACAAGGTCCAAAACGTCGTCCACGTGCGCTTTTTCCCAGTCCTTTTCAAGCCCAAGATTTTTAAGTGCTTTTATGATCGCGCGTGAAAATATCGCTTTATGAAGGTTTGCGCTTATCTTGTAAACGCCATCGGAAAAAATAAGATTTTCGCTTGCTACTTGGTCTAAATATTCGTCCTCAAGTTTTGCAATGGAAGAAAACCGCGATACACCCTTTTCCATTTCGGGAAAGACTTCTTTAATTTTAGGTATAACGTTTAGCCTTAAAAAGTTTCGGGTATAATCAGAACAAAAGTTGCTCTCGTCAGTCACGTACGGGATAGAGTTGTCTTTAACGTACTCGTTAATTTGTTCTTTTGATACCGAAAGAAACGGACGAATAATTTTAGAATTGTAATCGCTGTTTATCCCCGTAAGCCCTTTAAGACCGCTTCCGCGGAAAAGGTTAAGAAGGACGGATTCAACGTTGTCGCTAGTATGATGGGCGGTTGCTACAACGTCGCACTTGCCACTGTTTATCGAATCGTAAAAACAGTTGTAGCGAAGAATTCTCGCCGATTCTTCTATAGAAAGTTTATGCTCTTTGGCATAATGCGTACTGTCTACCGAATAAGATAAAAGCGTAATGCCAAGTTTAGAGCAGTAGTCTTTAACGAAGTTGGTGTCAGAGATAGAAGAATCCCCACGAATACCGTGTTCAACGTTAAGCGCAACAACCCTAATTCCAAACTTATCGGCATTGGCAAAACAAAAGTGTAGTAGCGCCATAGAGTCGCTACCACCCGAAACGGCAACAGCCAAAGTCTTACCTTTTGCGATAACGGAATTCAAATTAATTTGCATAGATATATTGTATCAAAGGGCGACAAAAAAAACAAGGGCAAAGACAATATAATTTATAAAAATTTAGGCAAAATCGTTGACAAAAGAAAAATAATAGTATATTATTAGTGAGCATTAAAACATATCGCGGGATGGAGCAGCTTGGTAGCTCGTCGGGCTCATAACCCGAAGGTCGTGAGGTTCAAATCCCACTCCCGCAACCACTGAAAAAGTCAGTAAATCACTAATGATTTACTGACTTTTATTTTTTGTGTTTTTTGAAAAACAGGGTCGGAAAATTTAATTTTGCTACGAATTTGTGCAAAGTACAATAAAAAATGCTTATAAAGCTCGTTAAACATCAATGAGTATTTATAAGCATTTTTCTGCTAAACCAAGTTTTGTGCTTTTTTTCACTAAAAACAGCTAAAGCGCTACGATTAAATGTAAAAATACTTCTCGAATCTAAAAAATTCAAAAAAACGTAATTTATTAGAAATTGCGTTTTATTTTTATCAAAAACATAAAAAATGATAAAATTAACCT
>CAJMCT010000062.1 GCA_905211955.1 uncultured Eubacteriales bacterium
GCGGTAGGAAGTTCCATACTACAAGCCCCGCAAACGTTATCACTAATTTCAAATAAAATGGGGAAAATCTTTTCGGCGCGCTTCTTTTGATACCTTTCCATAAGTTCGGGTGAAACACCCTTTTTAATCTCTGCAAGTTCCTTTTCGATTTCTTGTCTTTCTCCTTGCTTAGAAAGTTTAAGGTCGTTATACTTTTTGCCGTATTCCGAATATTGCGCTTGAGCGGCTTTGGTGGTGTTTTTAACGGTCGTGTACTCTTTCATTACCGCTTGAATTTCGTTTGATACAGCGGTAATTTCAGCGTATAAACTCTTGATTTTTGCAAGGAGTTCATCCGTCTTTTTAATAAGGTAGTTTGCTTCGCCTTCGTCAGCCATTTCGTCAAGCGCCTTTTTGAATTCGCTTTCTTGCGCCTTCATTTTTTCAAGTTCGCCCGTAGCATTTTCAAACGCAATAGTAAGTTCGCCTGCGCGTTGGTCAAGTTTAGCAACCGCGTCCTCAACGCCTTCTAAATACTTCTTTGCCGATACTGCTTTTTTTCTTTCTTCGCTTGATGATAATTCCACTTCGATTTTGCGAAGTTTAGTATCGATTTCTTGGTACTTCAATAACTGTTCTAACATATTTATCTCCTTTACCTGAATCTTTTGTCGTCAAAATAACAGGTTTCAACTACACCCGAAAGTTCTTTCGTTGCCCTTTCAAAATAAGCCTTAAAGCCCACTTCTTCCGCGCAATAATGGGGTAATAGTATTATTTTTTTATCATTTTCAATTAGTTCTTTAATAACGTGGTGTGGCATATCGGAAGTCACTATTACATCCGCCTTTCCGCCACCTAAAACGTACTTTTCCGCGTGACTACTTCCGCCACCGCAAAAACTTGCAACAAGGCTAACCTTTTCGCTCTTTTTACCGTAAACCACTGCTTTGTCGGTAGAAAACGCATTTTTAACAAGGTTAAAGTATTCTTTAAGAGTTTGCTCTTTTACGTTAAATTCTCTGCCGTAGCCGATACCATCTACTACAAATTCTAAAACTTTAGCATTATCTCCGCCCAAAACTTCTGAAAGCGTTTGGTCTATACCGCCGTTTGCCACGTCAAGATTTAAGTGCATAGAAACAACGTTTATACCGTATTTTGCGCACTGTAAAACTTGTCCACTTATAGCACTATCTTCGCTTAAACTTTTAATCGGTGAATAGATTGCTGGGTGATGCGTGACGATTGTGTCGCAACCGTTTTTCTTTGCTCTTTTTACCGCTTCAAAAGAAAGGTCTAAAGAAAACAACACTTTTTTTACGGGAGTTTTGCAGTCTACTAGTATTCCGCTGTTGTCGTAATCTCCGCCTTCTATCATTTTATAACTGTACTCTATGGGACTTAACCTATCAAGTACCGAAAACAAGTCTTTCAAACTATACATACTTACTTAACCTTTCAATTTTCCCTTCGATTTTCAAAAGGCTTTCTTTCCCTAATTTCCCGCCTTCTTTGATAGCGGAAAGTTTTTTTATATCCTCTTTTAGCCTTTTAGTAAAAGCGCTACCCTTTTCGATAAGGTTGGTTCTACCAAACTCTATTTCTTCTTGGGTAAGGGCATCTATCCCCTTTTCAACTTTTATAAGGTCGTAAAATTTTCCGTTTTTGTAAAAAACGTAGTCGAGAACAATTTTATACCCCTTTCCCACCAAAAAGGTACGTACCTTTTCAAGATTTTTCATTGGTTGCAATATAAGTTTCTCGGGCAAATTCGGCGCGTTTTCAATAATGCCAATTATCTCTTCTCCGCCCATGCCTGCAATTAACGCTAAATCGCAACGTGGCAAGTTCTTAAACCCATCCGAAACTATGGCTACCGCTTTGTTTTCGGTAATTTCTTCACTTAAAAGGTCTATTGCCTTTTGCAAACATTTTGCGCTTATATCAGAAACTATAACCTTTTTAGACTTGCCCGATTTTAGCATTGCTTTTGCAATATAACCGTGGTCACAACCAACGTCGGCAAAAACTTCGCACTCGTCTATATTTATAAATATCTCTTTTAATCTATCGGTCATCTTATTCTAAAAAGTCTTTAAGACGTTTTGAACGGCTGGGGTGACGAAGTTTTCTTAATGCCTTTGCTTCTATTTGTCTAATTCTTTCACGAGTGACGTTAAATTCTTTACCTACTTCCTCTAACGTCCTAGGTCTACCGTCGTCTAAGCCGTAGCGAAGTCTTAAAACCTTTTCTTCTCTTGGGGTTAAGGTGTCTAAAACTCCGATAAGTTGTTCTTTAAGCATCGTGAACGAAACCGCATCGGTGGGCGCAGCACTCGCTTCGTCTTCGATAAAGTCTGATAAGTGACTGTCTTCTTCTTCACCGATAGGTGTTTCTAACGATACGGGGTCTTGGGCTATCTTTTGAATTTCACAAACTCTTTCTTCGGTCACACCCATTTCTTTTGCTATTTCGGCAGGAGTGGGTTCACGGCCTAATTCTTGTAATAGTTTTCTCGAAACTCTGATTTGCTTGTTTATGGTTTCTACCATGTGAACGGGGATACGGATAGTTCTTGCTTGGTCGGCAATAGCACGAGTTATTGCTTGTCTTATCCACCACGTTGCGTAGGTAGAGAACTTAAAGCCCTTTTGGTAATCGAACTTTTCAACCGCCTTCATAAGCCCCAAGTTGCCTTCTTGGATAAGGTCCAAAAATTGCATCCCCCTACCCATGTATCTCTTTGCGATAGATACTACAAGTCTTAGGTTTGCTTCCGATAGAAGTCTTTTTGCAGTTTCGTCCCCATCCATCATGCGTTTTGCAAGTTCGGTTTCTTCATCAGGTTGCAAAAGCGGAACTTTACCGATGTCTTTAAGATACATCTTAACGGGGTCGTCCATACTGACTTCTTTCAAGATTTCGTCGTAAAGGTCTTTGTCTTTTTCATATTCGTTTACAACTTGAATTCCCGACTGCTCGAAAATTTTATAAACGTCTTCAAGTTCGGTGGTCGAAAGTTGACATTTTTCAAGTTTGTCAAAAAGCGCGTCCGTAGTAATAGCACCCTTTGCCTTATACTCGATAATAACGTCACCAACTATTTGGTTAATCATTTCCACGCGCTCGAGGTTTTCGGTTGTTTCTTGGTCGTTTATCGTTATGTTTTTTAACTCGTCCATTTTTTATCTCCGTATAGTTATCTTAAAACAGTATATTTCTTTTTTTCGTTCATTAATTTGTTAAGTTTTTCGGCTAAATCTCGTCTTTTATCAACGTCCGTTTCTTCCTTAAACAGTTTTACTATCTTTTCGCTTTCCGAATCGATTTCGCTAAGTTTTAACGTTCTAACGCAGTCGATAAAATACTGCGCTTTATCAAAGTCTTTATTGTCGTCGGTAAATAGACTTGCAATTTTAGAAACTTCTTCTTTTTCGGTTTCTTCAAAGATTTCGTAAAAATCGTTAAAGCGAATCTTTTCGCCCTTTTCTTGCTTTTCTATGATATACGCTTGCATAGTTCTATGCACGTTATTAGGAAAAGAAAAGTCTTTAACGTTAAATTCTTTTGCGTAGGGCTTAGAGAATATAAACCCTGCCAAAATAAACCTTGAAGCAACTGTTATTTTATCGCCCGTGCTATCTAATATTTCGGTTTCCACCTTTTCGGTTTTGGGCTTAACTATATCGGCAACGGCTAGTTCTCTTTGCAATGATTCAAAGGTAAAACCGGTTAAATCCCTAACCGTTTTAATCAAGTCTTCCTGCTCGGCAGGAGATGGGCTTTCTTTTATAACGCGCATTGCCGAAGACACGAACTTTCTCTTTCCGTCGGCATTTGATAGGTCGTAAGTTCTTCTTAGGATATCCAACTTAAAGTCAATAAGTGGCATTGCTGAAAGCAATAATTTTTTATATTCTTCCGCACCGAGTTTTTTAATAACGTCGTCTGGATCCATACCGTCGGGAAGTGACACCACCTTAACGTCAAGCCCTTCTTCTTTTAAGATTTCAAGCCCACGGATAGACGCTTTTTGCCCTGCAAAGTCCCCGTCATAACTGATAAAGACCTTGTCCGCATACCTTTTTAATATTCGCGCTTGGTCTTTTGTTAGCGAAGTTCCCATACTTGCAACAACGTTCGGGAATCCACCTTGCACCATAGACACTACGTCCATATGCCCTTCGACGATAATGATACTGTCTATACCCTTTTCGTTTTTGAGTTTTTTAAGGTTGTTTAAGTTAAACAACGTTTTGCCCTTTGAAAAGGCTATCGTTTCTTTTGTGTTTACGTATTTACCAACGTTTTTCCTATCTTCAATAAGTCTACCGCAAAACGCAACGACCGAGCCGAACTGGTCTATTACGGGAATAATAAGCCTACCGCCAAGCGAGTCGTAGTATCTTCCGTCTTTTTCGCCAACCGCACCAGAGTCTACCATTTCTTGATAGGTATATCCCTTTTGCTTTAAGTATTGTGGAAGCGAAGTGTAATCGAGCGATGCGCCTATTCCGAACTTAGAAATGGTTTCGCCTTTAATTCCACGGCGCAAAATGTATTCTATATGCTTGTCGCTACCTTCTTTTTTAAGGTTAGAAACGTAAAAGAGTGCAGTTTCTTTCAAAAGGTCTAGAACGCGTTCTTTTTTCTTTTTTTGCTCTTTTACCTTTTCGTCGTCGTATCTAACTTCGGGAAGTGGCATTTTAACGCGTTCGGCAAGATATTTTACCGCATCGGAAAAGTCAAGGCTTTCAAGTTCCATAATAAAACTTATTACGTCACCGCTTTTATGACAACCAAAGCAATAGTAAAACTGTTCTATTCCGTTCACGGTAAAGGACGCGGTCTTTTCGTGGTGGAAAGGACATTTCCCCCAAAAATTGTTTCCGCGTTGTTCAAGCCTTACGTATTTTCCCACTACGTCTATTATATCGTTTTTTGCTTTAAGTTCTTCTATGAACTTATTGTCAAAACCTTTCATTTATCTTCCTTATAGTTTCCAGTTCTTAGGTACGAAAATATCGGTAAAAAGTTTTACCACAAACCCATCGCTCATGCCCGAGATATAGTCGCAAAGCACGGTGTCTAAATCAAGGTGTATGCGCTCTTTTAAGAAAAATTCGGGCAGTTCGCTTTCGTGCTTTTTAAAGTGTTCGTAAAGTGTTGAAATCATACGGTCTGCACGTTCTTCTTCTTTTTTTAATGCGTCTACCGTATACACACGCTCAAACATAAACGAGCGAAGTTCGTTCATCGCCCCGTAAACGTGGGGTTCCATCTCTACTTTATCTTTTCCGTCGCTTTCTATATAGATAGAACGAATCATATTGTTAATGCGCTTAGACGACGTATCTCCTAAAATCTCTATCGCTGATTTTGGAAGGTCGTCTTTTTTTATAAACCCACCTACGATCGCATCGTCTATATCGTGGTTTATGTAAGCGATTCTATCGGCTAAACTTACTGCTTTTCCTTCGAGAGTTTTGGGGTTGGAACTCATTTTATGATTGATTATTCCGTCAACTACTTCTCTCGTTAAGTTTAAGCCCTTTCCATCGTTTTCAAGGTAATCTACTACTCTTCCCGACTGAACGTTATGCGAAAAGCCTTTAGGGGATAAACGGTTTAGTATCCTTTCCCCAGAATGCCCAAAAGGCGTATGCCCAAGGTCGTGTCCTAACGCGATTGCTTCGGTTAAATCTTCGTTAAGAGATAACGCACGCGCAATGCTTCTTGCCACTTGGTTTACCGCAAAGGTGTGGGTTAAGCGGGTTCTAAAATGATCGCCTTCAGGCGAGAAAAACACTTGCGTTTTGTTTTTTAATCTTCTAAACGCCTTAGAGTGAATAATTCTATCCCTATCGCGTTGAAATTCCGTACGCATAGGACAGGGTTCTTCTTTTTTTAGCCTACCTACCGTTTCGGCGGATTTTTTTGCAAAAGGCGATAAAAACATCTCTTCAATTTTTTCGGTTTTTTCTTTCACTTTTATTTTCCCCAAAAAGCGCTAATATTATTGTACGCATAATAATACGATAAATAATTTAAAAACCCTTTTTTATATTT
>CAJMCT010000063.1 GCA_905211955.1 uncultured Eubacteriales bacterium
GTATAAAAAAATAAAAGTTCGTGTAAAAATCACGAACTTAAATTTTAATTGTCTTTTTGCTTGATTTTATGCTTCCACGATGCAGTGCTTAGGACACTTAGATACGCAAGCCATACAATTAGAACACTTTTTATAGTCGATAACGGGTAGATTGTTTATCATCTCTATAGCGCCACTTGGGCAATTTTTAGCACAGAGTCCACACCCTATACAACCAACCGAGCAAGCGTTCATAACTTCTTTTCCACGGCAAAGACTGTTGCACGCAACGAAAACTTTTGCCGACTTAGGAATAAAATCTATAAGGTGTTTAGGACAACTTTTAGCACAAAGCCCACAAGCATCGCAAAGTGCTTTGTTCGTTTTGGCTATACCGTCCACCACTTTAACGCCACCGTTAGGGCAAGCGTTAGCGCACGTTCCACCGCCAAGGCACCCAAAATCGCAAGCCTTTTTGCCACCGCAAAAATTCATTTGCGCGTTGCAACTATCGTTTCCAACGTAAGAAAATTTATCTACGCAGTTATTACCGCCACGGCACTTAACCACTGCAAACTTTTCTTCTTCGTCTATTGCTTCCACACCTAAAATCTTAGAGATTTCCGCCTTATTTTCTTTCGATGTCGGTCCGCAAAGACAAAGGTCGGCTTTGCCTTGAGATAGTGCTTTTGCAAAGTCCGCAACCGCCACAGTTAGCGCCTGCAAGTTTTTCTTGTATAGCAACTGCCTTCTCGTCTTCTTTAACCGCACATAGTTTAGAAACGGTAATAATCAAAACGGCAAACACGACGGAGATAACCGCCATAACACCTAAAACTATTCCAAGTGTAGACCAGTTTATATTAGCCAATAAATTTTCCATTTTTATCTCCTTAAACTAGTGCGAAAACGTAGAACGCCATAGCGATAAAGCAAGCGCAAATAAGCGCTATGGGGAAGCCTTTAAGTGGTTTTACGATAGGTAGTTTATTAACCTTTTCGCGAAGCCCACTCATTAAAACTATAGCGAGAGTAAAGCCTAAGCCCGCAAATAATCCGTAAAGGATAGCGTAGCCCATATTCATTGAAGAAATGCCGAGTAAACTCATCATTTGACCGTGGTCGATAACAAGTTCGGCAACACCTAAAACGGCACAGTTAGTGGTGATTAGGGGAAGGTAAATTCCCATTGCGTTATAAAGTGTCGGCGAGAATTTTTTAAGCGCCATTTCAATCATTTGTACTAAACTTGCAATAACGAATATGAAAACTATAATTTCCATATATTCAATTTCAAGCGGAACTAAAACCATAGTATATATTGGGTATGTAATAAGGCAAGTAATAGTCATAACGAAGGTGACTGCAATACCCATACCGAACGCGGATTTAGTATCCTTGCTAACCCCAAGGAAAGGACAAATTCCTAAAAATTGTACTACGACGAAGTTGTTTATAAACACTGCCGAGATAATAACGGAGATAAACGCCATCATATTACGCCACCTCCTTTTCTTGGGGTATATAAGTGGTTAAAAGTTCTTTCTTCTTTTTTCTATTGCTAATTGCGTTAGAACAAAGAGTAAATATCGCAATAAATAATGCGTAGGTAAAGAAAGAGCCTGCACTTGACGAGAAAAACTCAATCTTAAAATCCCAAAGTTTATAACCAAATATTGCGCCTGCACCCAAAATTTCACGGAAAGCACCCATAAGGGTTAGAGAAATCATAAATCCAAGTCCCATAAACAATCCGTCTAAAGCACTTGCTAAAACGGGGTTTTTGCTTGCAAAACTTTCCGCACGCGCGAGTATAATACAGTTAACTACTATAAGTGGAAGGTAAAGCCCTAAACTTTCGTAAATGTCTGGTAAGAACTTGTCGAGTAGTAGTCTAACAATAGTGACGAAAGAAGCGATAATTAAAACAAATGCAGGTATGCGCACTTGGGTAGGTATGACTTTTCTTAAAAGTGATACCAACACGTTAGAGAAGATCAAAACGAAAGTGACCGCAAGCCCCATGCCGATACCGTTCATTGCCATTGTGGTTAACGCTAAGGTTGGGCAAGTGCCTAAAACGAGTTTAAACGTGGGGTTATTAGCGATTATACCGTCTTTTGCAATTTTTCTAAAATCGGTTTTCATTACTTTGTCCCCCTTAGATATGCGATTATGCAGTTTACCGCGTTATTAGATGCCGTAGCCGAGTACGTTGCCCCAGAGACGGGGTTAAGTAGACCTTGTTCGTCTTTGTTTTCTACAAAATAATCGTCAGATATATCGGTTAAGTAATTATCGTAAAAACTTCCGTCAAGTTTACTCATAAGCGTTTGTTTTTCAAAGCCTTCTAGAATAACCTTTTGAATTTTTTCTTGATTATCTTGGTAAACTACTTGCACCCAAAGTGTGATCGTTCCGTTTTTATATCCGCCTATTCCTGTTGAGCGGAAAAGTAGGTCGAACGAGTTTCCGTTCTGAACCTTATAAATTTTGTTTATAGTTCCGTACTCTTCAAACTCTATGGGAGAGTTAATCGTTTCGTCGTCACTGTCCGTATCTATGACGATAGAAAACTCTTTTTCCTCACCGTAAATCTTTTTTATTGCACGCATACTTCTCTCAAGTGGAGAAACGAACAATAAATCGTTAAGTAGGGTAAGTATACCGCCTAAAACAAGTGCAATAATTAAAAGCACGGATATACATCTAAACCATATATTAGAGAATAATTTTTTCATACTATTTATTCTCCTTTTTGCTTTTATATCCGAACGGTCTATTGATAACGAACTTATCGATCAAGGGAACGGTCAAATTCATTAAAAGTATTGCAAAAGAAACCGTTTCCATGCCTGTTGCTTGTCTAAGTCCTGCGGTAAGCAAGCCTAAAAGTATAAAGTATACGTAATTGCCAAGCGTTGTGTTTGGGGTCGTCACGTAATCGGTAGCCATAAAGAACGCACCGATAATAAGACCGCCAGATAAAATCGACGGCAAAAAGTAAGCAAAATCAAACCCGTTAAGGCAAACGGTAAATAGCCCCGTCACACCAACGTAGATTACGGGTAGTTTAATATCGATAACTTTTATGATTGCAAGATATATTGCGCCAACCAGCAATGCTACTTTGCAAGTTTCACCAATACACCCAGAAAGTCCCGTGCCTAAAAGCAAGTCCCAATTAGATAAAGAAGGCAATACTTGGTACTCTAAAATATTAACGAGAGTGGTAGGGCTTGTAGAAAGAACGCCACCCGTAATTGAACCAATAGAAGGTGCAAGCCACTCGCCAACGACTGATTGGAAGGATATGAATATAAAAATTCTACCAACTATTGCGGGGTTAACCACGTTTTTGCCCGTGCCGCCAAAAATAAGTTTAACTACTACTACAGCAAAAGCACTGCCTAAAATAGGCGCGTAAAGGGGATAGTTAGTGCCGATAACCATACCGACTAAAAGTCCCGTCACGCAAGACGAAAAGTCAAATGCTTTTAAGATTTCCTTTATTTTTTTGCCCAAAATTAAGTAATAGATAATTTCAGAACCAACTGCACCAACTAGTGATAATGCTACGATTAAAAGTGCGCGAAGTCCAAAAAATACCGTTCCCATAATAAGTGCGGGAAGAAGTGCAATGCACACGTTAATCATTATCCACTTGGTCGTTTTGGGTGACTTTATATGTGGCGAAGATGAATAAGTCAAAAGGTTTTCGTTAGCCATTAGATTTCATCTCCTTGATTTTAGATTTTGCCATATTAATGCTTTGAACGAGCGGACGTTTTGCAGGGCAGTTAAACGCGCAAGAGCCACACTCTATACAGTTCATTGCGCCGTACTTTTCAGCACTCTTATAATCGCCTGCAAGTGCGTATGATTCGATGTACATAGGCATAAGTCTCATAGGACAATTCTTGGCGCAAACGGCACAGTTAATGCAGTTGGTAGGGGAAGCAACGTCCACTTCTTTTTCGCTAAGCAAAAGTAGTCCAGAGTCCGTCTTTTTAGCAAAGTGGTTAAGACTAACGAGCGCGCGTCCCATCATAGGACCGCCTGCTATTGCCTTTATAACCTTTTTAGAATTGCCACCGCAATAATCGATAAGTTCAGAAAAGGGTGTGCCAATTCTAACCTTTAAGTTTTTAGGCTCTTTTATAGCCCTTCCGCTAACCGTCATAACGATTTCTGTTAAGGGCTTATTTAGTTCTACTGCTTCAAAAACCGCAATCATCGTCTTTACGTTTTGAACGCAAACGGAAACGTCGAAAGGCATTTTGCCAACGGGAACTTTTCTTCCCGTGGTGCAGTAAATTAGGTGTTTTTCGCTACCCATGGGGTATTGTTTTTTTAAGATTGCAACCTTAACGTCGTCGTACTTAGAAAAAACTTCAATAGCCTTTGGTTTATTCGCTTCGATACCAATAATAATATTGCTAACGCCAAGTGCTTTCGCGGTATACTTAATACCTTTATAAACGTCGTCAGTGCGCTCCAACATAAGCCTATTGTCGCAGTTAAGGTAAGGTTCGCATTCCGCACCGTTAATAATAAGCGTGTCAAGTTGGCTTTTAGGTAAAAGTTTTACGGCGGTAGGGAACCCCGCACCGCCAAGTCCAACTATGCCGGCAAGACGTATTCTATCGATAAGCGATTGTTTTTCGGTATCGATTAAAGGCTCAAACAAAACTTCTTCGTCTTTATAATCGTTTGCGATTACGACGTGCGTTTGTTTTTGACCTAAGCCGTTTACTATTTCGCAAACGCTTTCTACCACGCCAGATATAGACGAGTAAACGTTTGCCGAAACGAATCCCGATTCTTTGCCGATAAGTTGACCTTTTTTCACGTAGTCACCTTGATTTACTACGCAAGTTGCGGGCGCGCCTATGTGTTGAGAAAGGCTAATATAAGCCTTTTCGGGTGCAGGTGCAACTTCTATAGGACAATCTTTGCAAAGATCTTTGTTGTCAGGTACGTGTACTCCGTATGCGTACCTTTTTGCCTTAAATATACTCAAACTTTTTCCTCCGTGTAGTTTGGGTTAAAGATTTTTTTAGGTAGGAATTTTATCGCAAAATAAACGACTATTCCCACGAATACCCCCGCTACCGTACCGATTAAAGCAAGATATGGAAGGTAGATAAAATATTCCGTACCGCCTGTGATTAAACAAAAAACGGTATTCTGAACGGTTAAACTTATAACGCTACCTGCGGTGCTTATAGACACCACGCTTAAGCGTTTAGCAAAGACTAGTAAAAGAATTTCTACTGTAAGTGCGATAGCGCCTGCGGGAAGCGAATACATAATAGAAGAAACGTTTCCTGCAAAAAGGCTTCCAAGCACGACTTTTACTACTAAAACGGCATAGGCATAGGGTTTCCCAACGATAATTACGGCAAGAAGAATAAACACGTTAGATATTCCAAGTCTTGCACCGGGTATAAATAGTGGTGGAAACAATCCTTCCAAAACGAAAGATAAAAGTGAAAATGCCGAAAGAAGCGCGGTAATCGTTAATTTTTTGGTAAACTTCATAGGGCGCCTCCCGTTGATAGCGGAACGTATTCACTGCCGAAAGAAACGATTTTTAAGCCGTGTGGCATACAGGCGATAATACCGCCGTTTTCGTCAATTTTTGGCGAGTGTACGCAGTCTTTCCTACTTGAACAGTTGCTTTCTATTACGTCTACCGTCTTATCTAAAAGAGAAACTTTAATTTCGTTAAACTCGGTGTAATCGGAGTTTATGAAAACCTTTATTATAGTTTCATTATCCTTTTCGGTCGTCTCGATTTTTCCTAAAAACTCGTGCGTTTTAGTTATGCCTTTGTCAAATTCAAACTCTAAAATCTTTTGCCCGTCAAGGCTTATAGTAAAGCCTTTCGTGGTATCGGTTTTAGGTAAGATTATAAAGAATAAAAATAGTAAAATATGGCAAAACTAAAGAAAAAGGAGAATCATATGAAATTCA
>CAJMCT010000064.1 GCA_905211955.1 uncultured Eubacteriales bacterium
ATAGGATTCAGAAAGCAAAGCCATTATTTGCGCTTGCATGTCAGTAGGAAAACCAGGATAAGGCGAAGTTTCTACGCCAAAGGCTTTTCGCACTCTCCCACTCTTTAGATGTATTATATCATTTTTTATACTAATTTTACAAGTGTTATTGCAAAGTTTATGTATAAGAGATGAAATATTTTCGGCTTTTACATTAGAAATCTCCACTTCTCCACCGGTTATAGCGCCCGCAATTAGAAAAGTCCCCGCTTCAATTCTATCGGGTATTGGTTTATAAATCGTGCCGTGAAGTTCTTTTACTCCACAAACGGTGACTGTTCCACTACCACCACCGCATATTTTTGCCCCCATTGAATTTAGAAAATTCATAAGGTCTATAATCTCTGGTTCTTTGGCTGCGTTTCTTATTATCGTTTCCCCTTGACAAAATACCGAACCAAGTATTAAATTTTCGGTCGCACCAACCGAAGGAAAATCTAGATAAACACTATTACCAACTATTTTTTCGGCAGAACAAATCACTTCGCCCGAAACGTCTAAAACGTTTACACCAAGACGTTTAAGCCCTTCTATATGTATATCAATTGGGCGCATACCTATATCGCACCCACCGGGATATGAAATACGCGCTTTTCCGACTTTGGAAAGTAATGCGCCAAGCATAAAAACCGAAGACCTTAACTCTTTAGAAAGGTCCTCGGTAATGGTATACCCATTTAACGTTTTTGAAGAAATTAGTAAGTCTTTACCAATAAATTCGACTCTAACGCCTAACGTTTTTAAAATTTTTATCATATTCAAAACGTCGTTTATCTTTGGACAATTTTTAATCACAACGTCTTCATCAGTTAAAATTGCACCTGCAAGCATAGGTAAAACCGAGTTTTTTGCACTTTCAATCTCAACCTTACCATCTAACCTTATTCCACCGTTTATTACGTATTTTTCCATAAACTTCTCCATAACGTTAATTGCTATAATATTTTATGGAAAAACCGCCTAAAAAGTTAACTCCTTCGCTTTTCACACTTGGATATATTAAACAATACTCCCATTTCCGCCATGAAAATAATAATAGACGTGTTTCCGCTTGAAACTAACGGCAAAGGAAGACCAGTTGGCGGAATACTTCCCGTGACGACTAATGCGTTTACCGTCACTTGTATACCAAAAATCATAGTTATCCCTACCGCGAGCATAAACCCGAATACATTAGGTGCTTTTGAAGCAATTTTTAACCCACGAAAAACGATAAAAGCAAGCAACAAAAAGAAGGCTATCATACCAACAAAGCCTATTTCTTCACCGATAACCGACAATATAAAATCAGACTCTGCAAACGGCAAAAATGCGTACTTTTGCCTTGAATTAAAAAGCCCTACACCAAACCAACCGCCAGAGCCTAACGCATATAGCGATTGAAGAAGTTGATACCCTTCCCCCTTAGGGTTTGACCAAGGGTTTATAAAAGCCATAAGCCTATCCAAGCGGTATGGCTCTATAATTATCAAAACCACCCCGCCAATTAAGGCTGGTATAACGATAAAAAGTAGATGTTTTATTTTCATACCGCCAGCGAGAAGTAATGTCATCATTAAAACTGCTACGCACACGGTAATAGACATGTTCGGCTCTAAGATTATTAAAACGCAAGTAAGTCCGCCGTATAATAGAATTGGTAAAACACCCCTAAACGTTTTAATTTTATCGGGATTTTTAGACACGTAGGTCGCACTAAATAAAATCAAAGCAAACTTAGAAATCTCGGACGGCTGAATAGTAAACGAGCCAAGCCCAAGCCAACGTTTAGCCCCGTAGTTTTCTACGCCAATCCCCGGCACGAATACAAGCGCTAACAAAATTATCGCAAGAGCGCAAACGTATGGGGTAAACTTTTTTAGGCGATTAAAGTCAAATATTCCCGTTAAAATCATTGCGACAACACCTAAAACTATACCTATAATTTGCTTTTTCACAAAATATAATGCGTCGCCGTAAGTCGCAAGTGCCGAATAATTACTCGCCGAATAAATGAATATCGTGCCTATTACCGACAATAAAAACACGGCGATAAGTAAAGGATAGTCGCCATGTATTTTTTTAAGATTCAAGCCTTCCTTTATCAAAGTTCTTCCCTAACTATCCTAAAAAATTCGTCACCACGTTCTTCAAAGTTTTTAAAACAGTCAAAACTTGCACAAGCAGGGCTTAAAAGCACGCAGTCCCCTTTATCCGCCATCAAGTTTGCAATCTTTACCGCGTTTATAAAGTTTTCAGTGACGGTGATTTCTGAATAACCAATCTCGCCCGAAGTAGATAGCATATTATACCTTGAAGCGCCCGTCAAAACCACGTGTTTTATACCGCGGTTTTTAATGGTTTCAAATAATTTTTGGTACCCTTCCCCCTTTTCACTTCCACCTAAAATTAAAACGGTAGGGCCAATCATACTCTCTAAAGCTGTTATGGTAGAAGCGGTGTTTGTAGACTTTGAATCGTCAAAAAATTTCTTACCGTCCTTTTCGCACACCATTTCTAAGCGGTGTTTTGCCCCCTTAAAGGAAGTTAATCCTTCAACTATACTCTCAATCGGCACACCCGATATAATGCAAGTTGCGATAGTAAATAAAGCGTTATAAACGTTATGTATTCCCCTAACGGGCAAATCGCTTTCGGAAATTATAAATTTATCTTTGTAATAAAGACTTCCCTTAACGTAATACGCTCCATCCACCCTTTCCTTCGTTGAAATCCAAACGACGTTTGCTAACGTATCCAAAGAAAAAGTTTTAACTATTTCATCGTCGTAGTTTAATACAGCATATTCACTTGCCGTTAGGTTTTTCAATATTCTCTTTTTTAAGAACACGTAGTTTTCCATACTGTAATGTCTTTCTAAGTGATCTGGTGAGATATTTAAGATGCAAGCGATATGCGGACAAAAAGCGTTTATAGTTTCCAATTGAAAACTTGATACTTCAGTAATCATAGCGGTATCTTTATCGCTTTCGTCTAAAACTTTTGAAACGGGAATACCTACGTTTCCAACCAACTTGTTTTTAATCTTTGCCGAATTAAAAACGTTAGAAATCATATTTACAGTTGTTGTTTTACCGTTTGTTCCCGTCACGGCTACAGTTAACGGGTTATATTGCATAAACCCAAATTCTAACTCACCTATAATGCGCTTTCCTTCTTTTTTAGCATAAACACAAAGTTCGTGGTTTATAGGTATCCCTGGGCTTACCAATAAAACGTCAACTTCTTTTATGACGTCGTAAACGTTATTAGTCACGTTTTCCGCACCTAAAGACGTTAATTCACTTATAGACTGATTGATTTTTTCGCCACCAAGTTCTTCGTAAATACAACAAGTTCCACCCCTACTTAAAATATGCTTTGCCGCGTAGTATCCACTTTTAGAAACACCTAATACCAAAAACTTTTGCGTTCTTACGTCCATTATTCACCTCAAAGATAAGATAGTACAGATATTGCACCCAATATAAAAGTTATAACTGAATACACGTAAGAGATTTTGGCTTCCGAATACCCTTTTAATTGAAAATGGTGATGTAAGGGTGCCATTAAAAATACTCTTTTTCCCGTTTTCTTAAAGTGTATAACCTGTACAATTACTGATATGCTAGAAAGCGCAAACATTATGCCGATTATTGGGATATAAAATCCGTTCGCGGTAAAAATGCTTATTGCACCGATAAAACCACCTAAGGAGAGCGAGCCAGTATCCCCCATAAATACTTTTGCCTTGCTTACGTTAAAAATTAAATAACCTAATAATCCACCTATAATAGACCAACTAAGAAGTACAACCTTTTTATACTCAAAGGTCAAATTTTGAGCATTTTGAAGTCTATTTATTTGCAACAAAATAAGTGTGCTTATGAAAAATAGATAAGGAAGACTTACACTACCTGCAAGCCCGTCAAGACCGTCGGTTAAATTTACGCTATTAGTAATGGCAATAAAGATAAATGCAACGAAAAAAGGCGCAAAAAGTCCTAGATTCACCGTTTTAGTAGTAAAAGGCAAATAAAATTCAGTAAGTCCGTTATAATAAGTAAAAATACCTGTAAAAACCGCTATTGCACCCTGAAATATTATCTTTTGATAGGCCTTTAAGCCTTGATTATCCTTTGATTTTATCTTTATAAAATCGTCGATAAAGCCAACCAACATAAAAGCAAGTCCAACAGTCATTGACACTGCACCTATTTTACTTTCTAATCCACCAAAAAACATAAAAATTATGATGGAAGGCAAAATGAAAAAAAGCCCGCCCATAGTGGGCGTACCGCTTTTTTCTTTATGAGATTCCACGTATTTAAGTATGGGTTGTCCGCACTTAATTTTCTTTAATATCGGGATAAAAATTAGCCCCGATATAAAGGTAAAAACAATTGATAAAATAAGCGATAAAAGATAGGTTTTCAATTTCTTCCCTCAATAATTTCTATTATAGTATCTTTGTCATTGTAAAAATGTTTTATACCGAGAATCTCTTGATACTTTTCGCTTCCCTTTCCAGCAATTAATACTACGTCCCCTTTTTTTGCTAAATTTAAGGCATACCTAATACCTTCCGTTCTATCTTGAACGAGAACGTAGTTTTTATTTTTTTGCAAAATGCCTTCTTCAATTTGTCTTATTATTTCCATTGGCTCTTCATATCTTGGATTGTCGGACGTTATAACAGTAAAATCAGCAAACTCACCGCTAATTTTACCCATTTCTTCTCTTTTTCCATTATCCCTATTACCACCGCAACCAAAAACGCAAATTAGTTTTTTATTTGTTAGTGGTTTTAATGTTTTTAAAACTTTTTTTAATCCGTCGGGAGTATGCGCATAATCTAGGTAAACTGAATACTCCCCGCCATACACTTTTTCAAGCCTTCCACTAATGCTTTTTATATCGTTAACCCCGTCTACCGCGCATTTAGGCGATATTCCGACAAGACAAACGGCAGTTAAAGCGGACAAAGTATTATAAACGTTAAAGTTACCCAACATCTCGTTTTTAACGTCATATATACAGTCGAAAAGATTGACGACAAAACTCGTTCCGTTTATTCTTTCTTTAATTTTTATAGCAAAAACGTCGGCGGGATTTTTTAACCCGTAAGTTATAACGTTTTTGTAATTTTTATAAATTTCCTTACCAACTTCATCATCAATATTTGAAACGATATATCTACATTTTAAGTTTTCAAATAAACTAAGTTTTGCCCTTTTATATTCGTTCATATCGCCAAAAAAATCCAAGTGGTCACGTGTTAAATTTGTAAATATCCCAACGTCAAACGTTAAACCTTCAAGTTTTTTTAAATATAGTGCGTGCGCGGACACTTCCATAGCAACGACTTTTACGCCTTTATTAACCATATTAGAAAATATTCTATGAAGTTCTAAGGGGTCTGGGGTAGTGAGCGTGCTTTCTTCTTCTACGCCGTCATAAAACACCCCTAAAGTGCCAATAATACCGCATTTTACCCCTGATTTCTCTAAAACGTTCTTTATTAAATGCGTCGTTGTTGTTTTACCGTTTGTTCCCGTCACACCTATAATTTTAAGTTTTTTATCCGCATGTCCATAAAAATTTCCTGCTATAATAGGCATTGCAAGACGAGTATCTTTAACTATTATTTGGGTTAGGTTAGTATCTAACTCTTTTTCGGTTATAACGGCAACAGCGCCGTATTTTTCCACTTGCTTTATAAAGTTATGGCTATCGTAGTTTTGCCCGCTTAAACATATAAAAAGCGTGCCAGAAGTCACCGAATTACTATCAATTTTTACGTCAACTATATTGACGTTTAAGTTGCCT
>CAJMCT010000065.1 GCA_905211955.1 uncultured Eubacteriales bacterium
ATGGAAGAACTGAATCAGAAACGAATCGACCGGGCCGTAGATCTTATGTACGAACTTGATAAATTCTTAAATGCCGAAAACACGGCAACTAATTTAAGAATAAAACTCGCTTATCTTTTATACGTTAAAAAGGAAAAAGAATACGCCCTAGACTTCTATAATAAAGGGGTTAAGATTGCCGGCAAAAACCCAATTTTAGGGCTTTCTAAATACGAGATTAAACTCTTTGATGAAATGAAAAAAGATATTTAACAAAAAACCAAATTAAAACCGCCGTTTAGCACGGCGGTTTTTGTTTACCCAATATATTCCAAATCAGAATAACAATAAGGACAAATTCGTTGGCTTTTTATAGCACAATCGGTGCAAACGGTTGCACCGCAATTTTTGCATTCCAATAAATTTCCGTCGGTTATTCCGTGTCCGCAAGTCTTACAATCGCTCATAAAATCCCCCTTTTTCGACTAAAAAAAGTATACGCAAAGGCTAAAATTTTATACCACCTAAAAAAAGGCCGAAAAAAGTGCCCCTTAAAACTATATATAGTTTTAATTTTTAAAAAAACACTTGTAATTTTTGGCAAGTTATGGTATAATTTACACGTATAAAAAAATAATTTTCCACGGGTGTTAAAATGGAAGAAAAAGTAAAAGTAAACGGCAACTATGGCGAAGGCCAAATTCAGGTTTTAGAAGGGTTAGATCCCGTTAGAAAAAGACCTGGTATGTACATTGGCTCAACCGACGTTAGGGGGCTTCACCATCTTGTACAAGAAATAGTAGATAACTCTATTGACGAAGCGCTCTCTGGCTACTGTGATACTATAACCATTATCTTTAACGACGACGGATCGTGTACCGTAAAAGATAACGGTCGCGGTATTCCTACCGCAATTCATCATACCGAAGGAATTTCGGCAGTTGAAGTAGTTTTAACTAAACTTCACGCAGGTGGAAAATTCGGCGGTGGCGGATATAAAATCTCTGGCGGACTTCACGGTGTTGGTTTATCGGTTGTAAATGCGCTTTCAGAGTGGCTTGAAGTTGAGGTTTATCAAAACGGTAAAATCCACAAGCAAACTTATAATAGGGGTATTCCCCAAGCACCGCTTAAAATCGTTGGCGACGCCGACTTTACGGGAACTTGGGTGACATTTATGCCTGACGACGAGATTTTTGAAACGGTTGACTTTAACTACGACACCGTAAAGACGAGACTTCGTGAACTTGCATACCTAAACAAAGGCTTAACCATAAAAATGGAAGATAAGCGATTAGGTAGAGAGCACAAAGACGAGTTTTGTTATGCGGGCGGTATTGCGCATTTTGTTGAAGATTTAAGTGCAAACAAAAACCCGGTCTTTGCAAAACCCGTTTATTTTGACGTTTTCTACGGTGATACCGAAGTAGAAGTTGCTCTTCAATATACTGACACTTATAACGAAGTTATATATGCGTTTGCAAACAACATTAACACCGAAGAAGGCGGAACGCACTTAGAAGGCTTTAAGAATTCTTTAACGAGAATAATAAACGAATTTGGTAAAAAACTTAACGTTCTTAAAGGCGAAGAAAAGGTTTCTTCTGACGACGTTAGAGAAGGTATAGTTGCAGTAGTTTCAGTAAAACTTACCGAACCGCAGTTTGAAGGTCAAACGAAGACCAAACTCGGCAATTCCGAAATGAGAAACTACGTGACTAAGGCTATGAACGAGCATTTAGGTTCGTTCTTAGAAGAAAACCCCGATAAAGCAAAAGAAGTTTTAATCAAGTGCGTGACTGCGCAACGAGCAAGAGAAGCGGCAAGGCTTGCAAGAGAAAGCACGAGAAGAAAAGGCGCGTTAGAAAGTACTACGCTTCCGGGCAAACTTGCAGACTGTTCTGATAAAAACCCCGAATTTTGCGAAATTTTCCTTGTCGAAGGTGATTCGGCAGGCGGAAGTGCAAAACAAGGTAGAGATAGGCGTTTCCAAGCCATATTGCCACTTCGCGGTAAAATCTTAAACGTAGAAAAGGCAAGAATAAATAGAATTTTAGAAAACGAAGAAATAAAAGCAATGATTACTGCATTTGGCGGTGGTATGCAAGACGATTTTGACGTTTCTAAACTTCGCTATGATAGAATTATTTGTATGACCGACGCGGACGTTGACGGAAGCCACATTAGAATATTGCTATTAACTTTCTTCTTCCGCTTTATGAAACCGCTTATAGAACAAGGGCACGTGTACATTGCGCAACCCCCGCTATATAAGGCGACTAAGAACAAGGTAGACAAATACTTGTATTCGGATAAAGAACTTTCCGATTACTTAGAAGAAGTTGGTAAGTGCGATATTCAAAGATATAAAGGTCTTGGTGAAATGGACCCCGAACAACTTTGGGATACAACCATGAATCCTGAAACAAGAACAATGCTTAAAGTGACTATGGAAGACGCGATTGAAGCGGACGAAACGTTTACTCGTCTTATGGGAGATAACCCCGAACTTCGCCGTCAATTCATAGAAGAAAACGCAAAACTCGTAAAAGATTTAGACGTGTAATATAATGACAGGAGAAAGAAAAAATGATTAAAAGAGATTCTCCGGCAGAATTAACCGCCGAATTTAAAGAAAAACTTGCCAAAACAAAACTTATAAATATAGAAGTAAATAACGAAGTTAAAAAATCGTTTATCGCCTACGCAATGGCGGTAAACGTTTCGCGTGCAATTCCTGACGTTCGTGACGGTATGAAGCCCGTTCACCGCCGTATTTTATACGCTATGCACGATATGGGCTTAACCCATGAAAAAGCCTTTAAAAAGTGCGCTAAAATCGTCGGTGAAGTTTTGGGTAAATACCACCCTCACGGCGACAGTTCGGTTTACGATGCGCTCGTTCGTTTAGCACAAGACTTCTCGATTAACTGTCCGCTTGTTGACGGGCACGGAAACTTCGGTTCAATCGACGGGGACTCCGCCGCAGCATATAGGTATACCGAAGCAAGACTTTCTAAACTTGCAAGCGAAATGCTTCGTGAAATCGACAAAGATACGGTAGATTTTTATCCTAACTTTGACGATACCGAAATGCAACCGGTAGTATTGCCTTCAAGAATTCCTAACATTTTAGTAAACGGTTCTGACGGTATTGCAGTCGGTATGGCAACCAATATTCCCCCTCATAATCTTGGGGAATGTTTAGACGGTTGTATCGCACTTATGGAAAACCCCGATATTACCACCGAAGAACTTATGGAATTTATCCCTGCGCCCGATTATCCTACGGGTGGCGTATTGATGGGTAGAGCAGGCATTAAGCAAGCGTATAAAACGGGTAAAGGCGGTTTTATTCTTCGTGCAAAAACGGATATTGAAGAATTCGCTAATGGTAGAGAAAAAATCGTCGTCACCGAAATTCCTTATCAAGTAAATAAAGAAGAACTCGTTAAGAGCATTGCTTCTATGGTAAACGATAAGAGAATTGAAGGTATAAGCAACCTTCGTGACGAATCCGACCGTCACGGTATGAGAATAGTTATAGAACTTAAAAAAGACGTCAATGCGCAAGTAGTATTAAATACCTTGTTTAAGCACACGAACTTGCAAGTAAAAGACGGTATAATCTTGCTTGCCTTAGTAGATGGCGAACCCAAGGTTTTAGGCTTAAAAGAAATTTTAGAACACTATATCGCCCATCAAATCAAAGTTATTGAAAGACGTACTAAATACGACCTAAATAAAGCCGAAGAAAGAGAACATATCGTTAAGGGTTTAGTTATAGCGCTTAACAACATTGATAGAGTAATCGAAATTATCAAGGCAAGTAGCGATAAAAACGACGCTACCGAAAAGTTGATGAACGAGTTTGGCTTATCTGATAGACAGGCAAACGCTATCTTAGAAATGAGATTGCAACGTTTGACTGCTATGGAAGTTGAAAAACTCAATGAAGAACTATTAGAACTTGAAAAGACGATTGCCGACCTTAAGGATATTCTTGCAAACGAGTGGCGTGTTCGTGAAATTATCAAAAACGACATGAAGGAAATTAAGAATAAATATCCTTCTCCAAGAAAGACCGAACTTTCTTACGATTACGGCGAAATCGATATTGAAGACTTAATTCCCGTAGAAGACGTAGTTGTATCAATGACGCATAGGGGCTACGTAAAACGTTTACCCGTTAACGAATATAGAACTCAACATCGTGGCGGAAAGGGTATAACGGCTCATAGACCTAAGGACGAAGACTTTGTTGAAAATATTTTCGTTTCTTCATCACACGATAGCATATTGTTCTTTACCGATAAAGGTAAGGTTTATAGCATAAAAGCGTATATGATACCCGAAGCGCAAAGAACTGCAAGGGGTAGAGCAATAGTAAATCTTATTCAACTTGGTGAAAACGAAAAAGTTTGCGCAATGATACCGTTAAAGAAAGACACCGAAGGCTTTATCATTATGGCAACAAGAAACGGACTTATCAAAAAGACTGCTCTTTCTGAGTTTGATAGCATAAGAAAGACTGGTAAGATAGCAATCAGCATAAACGAAGGCGACGATTTAATTTCAGTAGGCTTAACCACTGGCGAGGACGAAGTTATTATGGCTTCTCACGAAGGTAAGTGTATAAGATTCTCGGAAAAAGATGTTCGCGCAATGGGAAGAGATACTCAAGGTGTTAAGAGTATGGACTTAGACGACGATTATCTCGTTGATATGGCTGTTATTAAACCCGATTGTGAAGTAATCACTATGACTGAAAACGGATACGGCAAACGTTCGGATTTAGAAGACTTTAGACTTCAAAACCGTGCAGGTAAAGGTGTTAAAGCGGGCGTATTCAACGAAAAGACGGGTAAACTCGTAAGTCTAAAACTTATCTCAGAGAGTGAAGATATTATGATTATCACTCTTGGCGGAACGATTATAAGAGTTTCCGCTAGCGATATAAGTAAGATTGGTAGAAATACTCAAGGCGTTAGAATTATGAGAATTGACGATTCGACAGTTTCTAGCATTGCAATTACCCCTAAGGGTGACGAAGAAGACGAAGGTCAAGTAGACGAAAGTGTTTCTGAAACTCCCACAATAGAATAACAAAGTAAAACCCCCTTCCGAAATCGGAAGGGGGATATTTTTATATTTTTTCGATAGAAATTATATAGGCAGTGCCGTCTTTTACCTTAAAGGACACGTCAAAACCGCTAAAATTCATTTTATAAACACGATTTTCATCCGTTTGATAAGAAGGTCTTGGGTCTTCTCCAATAAGGTCTATTACAGTGGATATAAAGGCTTTTTCAAAAGTTTTAGATATGCTATCAGGGATAACCACTTGCAAATGGTAATCGTTAAACTCGTCGGCAAAACCGCCTTTTGCATCTAAATGACAGTCTGAAGACGGAAGATAGGGTTTAATATCGTAAATAGCGCTACCATCTAAAATATCAATACCACCGACCTTAATTACCGTTCCGAATTCTTCAGTGTCGATAATCTCTAAAATTTTAACTGAAGAAAGCCCGATAGAATTTGGTCTAAAAGGCGAACGGCTTGCAAAAACACCAACACGTTTATTTCCGCCAAGCCTAGGTGGTCTAACCGTTGGGCTAAATTCATTTTGGTGGCTTTTAGAAAAATCAAATAAAATCCAAAGGTGCGTAAAATCTTCTAAACCTTTTAGTGCGTTTTTGTCGCGGAACTCTTTTTCAAATATAATAGTTCCCGTAAGAGAAGGAACTCTACCGCTTTGTCTTGGGATACCGAACTTGTCTTTAAAATCCGTTTTAATATATGCAACGGGTTTGATAATTTTATCTTTCATAATAAATATATTATA
>CAJMCT010000066.1 GCA_905211955.1 uncultured Eubacteriales bacterium
TTTGCTTTTTCTTTTATAACCGTTTATTCTTAGCGCATTGGTGACTACGAATAGTGAACTTAAACACATACACCCAGACGATATTGCGGGGGTTAGCATTAAGCCTATAAAACTAAACACACCGCCTGCTATTGGAATTGCTATAACGTTATATATAAACGCCCAGAAAAGATTGCCTTTTATAATCTTGTGAGATTTTTTAGATAGTCCTATCATATCGGATACGGCTTTTGGGTTGCCCCTTACTATTATAACGTCCGAACTATCTATCGCAATATCCGTTCCCGTACCCATAGCAACGCCTACGTCCGCCGTGGATAATGCAGGGCTATCGTTTATTCCGTCACCCACCATTGCAGTGTAATAGCCTTTTTCTTTATACTCTATTACCGTTTGGGCTTTTTGCTCTGGAAGTACACTTGCCTTATAATAATCAATCCCCGTTTCATCAACTACGGATTTTGCGCTTTCTTCGTTATCGCCCGTAATAAGAACAGTTTTTATTCGGTTGTTTTTTAAGTCTTCTACCGCTTTAACACTTTCGGGTTTTAACTCGTCACAAACCCCAAATACGGCAAGCAAGTTATTTTCGTCCGCAAAATATACTGCCGAAGGCAAGTCGAATTTTTTACCGCCATTTTTGATTTTCTCTTTTACAGCATCGGACATAAGAGAGATATTCCCTACTCTATAACTTTTTCCTTCGATTTTGCCAATTATTCCTTTTCCTATTACGTATTCGTAATTATCAAGCGCTTTATTTCCACCACCGCAAAACTGCATTATACACTCAGACAAGGGGTGGTTTGACTTTTCTTCTAACGCATAAACTATCTCTAAAATTTCTTGGTCTTCTCTTTTAGAAAGGTTAATAAACTCCGAAACGGTGGGTCTACCTACCGTTAGGGTTGCCGTTTTATCTAAAAGAACGCAGTTTATATCTTTTGCTTTTAATAAACTTTCCGCATCCTTAAAAAGTACGCCAAGCGAAGCGCCTTTTCCTACCGCAACGACGACCGCAACGGGTGTTGCAAGCCCTAACGCGCAAGGACATGATATCACAAGAACGCTTATCGCGTAGCTTAGCGATTGGTAAACCCCTGCGCCTATTATCATCCATACGGCAAAGGTTATCAATGAAATGCCCGTCACTATCGGCACGAAAATACCTGCGATATTGTCGGCAAGTTTTTGAACGGGGGCTTTTTTGCTTCCTGCGTCTTTTACGATTTCTATGATTTTATTCATCATAGTTTCAGAGCCGACGTGTTTTGCCATAACCACGATATAGCCTTTTTTGACTATACTTCCGGATATTACCTTATCTCCTACGGTACACTCTTCGGGGATACTTTCGCCCGTTATAGAAGACTTATCTAAACTTGCGCTACCTTCTATGATTACACCGTCAATAGGAAGATATTCTCCGTTTTTTAGAACTACCCTGTCGCCTACTTTAAGTTTGCTTGATTTAACCGTAATTTCCTTTCCGTCTACTAAAATCGTAGCCTTGTCGGGAATAAGTTTTAAGAGTTTTTCCACCGCACTGCCCGTGCGCTTTTTAGACGCGTCTTCAAGCCACTTACCGAGCGTGACGATTGCAAGCACCATTGCCGATGCTTCGTAAAACACCATTACGCTATCGTAAACGCCAACTCCATACAAAATGGTCATAACAAGACTATATAGGTATGCGCAAGTTGACGCCGTGCATACCAAAGTGTCCATATTTGGCGATCTATTTATAACGGCTTTTATTCCGCTTATAAAATAGTGTCTATTTACAACCATTATTGCAAGCGATAAAACGGCTTGAACTGAAAGGTTTATTATCTCGCTCGGCAAAGGTACGCCAATCATCTTTCCCATTGAGAAATATAAAAGCGGAATTAAAAGAACTAAAGATATAAAAAACTTTGCCATTAGTGGACTTTTAGTTTTCTTAACACTATCTACCGCCACGTAGTCTTTTGCCGTGTATCCTAACTTTTCCACCCAAGATATTAAGTTGTTTTCCGAAACGATATTTTCATCAAAAGAAACGGTCATAGAATTATCCATTAAAGAAACGGAAACCCTTTCTACACCATTTTGCTTTGATATAAATTTTTCTATTCCGCTTGAACATGCGGAACAACTCATACCGCCGATTGAAAACTTTTTTTCCATAATTTCGCCTTTAATGATTATACCATAAATAGAGAGTTTTTTCAATAAAAAAACGGACTATGCGACAAGGCAAAATCCGTTTTTATCTTTTATTCGTCTTTGGGTTTACAGTGATTGCACTTAGTACAGTTTGCGCAGTCGCACCCGCAAGACGTTTTTCCTTTCTTTTTATTTATTATAGAAACTGCGATTACCGAACCAACGATAAGTACGCAAGCAACTATAACTAAAATTTCTATAAGCGACATATTAATTCACCTTTCTTTTTTTGTTATAAATTCTAATTGCAAAAAATACTGCAACTGCTACGCTTAGGTAAATAAATACCGTCCACCAAAAAGAGCCTATCAAGTACACCGCGGAAGAAACTATATAGGAAGTTATAAGCCAAAATAGTAGCGTCCACTTAAACGTAGATTTTTTAGCCATTTCGCCTTTTGCCGCAGCAACCGCTGCAAAGCAAGGAATAGTGGTCATATTAAATGCTATAAACGATAAAAGTGCGGGAAGTGTTATGCCTGTGCTTGCAATCATAGTGCCTACGGCACCTACACCGCCGTCTAATTCCACGTCCAATACTACGCCAACGATACAAGCACCAAGCGTTCCCAAGGTTGAAACAACGTTTTCTTTTGCGATAAGACCTGTTATTGCAGCAACCGCAAACACCCAACCAAACGAAGATAATTGGCTTCCAAAACCAAGCGGTGTAAAGAGCGGTTGTATTAACTGTCCAAACCCTGCTAAAATACTCCTTTCCATTTCTTCGTCGGCTAAATATTGCCACGAGAAATCAAAGTGGCTTACAAACCAAATTACTATGGTAGACGCCAAAATTATAGTAAACGCCTTTTTGATAAAGTGCTTTGCCTTATCCCAAATAAGCATCATAAGGCTTTTGAATTGTGGTGCGTGATACGATGGCAGTTCCATTATAAAGGGCGGAACATCACCTTTTAAGGTGGTTTCTCTCATAAGTATTACCGCAATTAGTGCCGTTATAACACCTAATAAATACATTCCGTAAGTAATAAGGTCTACGTTTCCAACCCCAAAACTTGCAACTATTGCACCTGATACCGCCGTTAAAATAGGAAGTTTTGCTCCGCAAGAAAAGAATGGTATTACTCTGATGGTAGCAAGTTTTTCTTTTTCGTCTGCTAACGTTCTCGTATTTATCATTGCGGGAACTGAACAACCAAAGCCCATTATCATTGGCAAAAATGCTCTTCCCGATAAACCAAACTTACGCAAAGCACGGTCTAAAATAAAGGCTATGCGCGCCATATATCCACTGTCTTCCAAGATTGAGAAGAACATAAATAACACTAAAATTTGTGGCAAGAATCCTAAAATTGCAAAGATACCACCTAAAACACCGTCACAAATAAGTCCTGAAACCCATTCCGGACTTACCGAAAGAAGCGATGCCACCCCATCCGATATAAAGCCTGTTAAGACTTCCATTAAATTCATCAGCATTACACCGGGTGAATTTATTCCGCCACTACCAAATACGCCTTCAAACGCAGTGCCTTCTAAGGATACCCACCCTTCAGGCAAAAGTCCGCCTATAAATAGGAAGTTTTCCGAAAAGGTTAGGTGGAATATTGCAAATAGCACGAACAAGAATATCGGTATTCCCCAAACCTTGTGGGTAAGTATTTTATCCGCTTTATCAGACGGTGTCACTATAAATTTATCTTTATTTTTCCTTTTTAACGTTGGGGAAAAATATTTTACTATGTATTTATATCTCGCATCGGCTATTAAAGCCTCAAAATCATCACCAAAAATCTCGTCTTTATGCGTTTCCTTAAACGCCTCGACGGTCTTTACGGTGTCTTTATGCATAAGCACTTCAAACTCGTCGAATTCGGCAAGTTTTACCGCGTGGAATAACGGGTTTTTAACACCGTGACCTTCAAGCGCAATCTTAATGTCGCTAATTAGGTGGGTAAGCGCGGTATCTTCTATTACCGTTTTTGCTTTGCGCTCTGTTTTGCTCGCTTCATACGCCCTTTCCATAAGTTTATCTAGCCCTTTACCTTTTAGAGCCGATATCTTAACTACGGGTATTCCAAGCCTTTTTTCAAGTTCGCTCGCATCGATTGCGTCCCCTCTTTTTTCTACCGCGTCCATCATGTTTAGCGCAAGCACTACGGGAACGTCTATTTCCATTATTTGAGTCGTCAAATAAAGGTTTCTCTCTAAGTTAGTTGCATCTATTATATTGATTACACAATCGGGCTTTTCGTCGAGAATATAATTTCTTGCAATAATTTCTTCTGACGTATAGGGCGATAGAGAATAAATGCCCGGCAAGTCGATTATTGCAACCGGCTCTACACTCTTTTTGTATACGCCTTCTTTTTTATCAACCGTGACACCCGGCCAGTTTCCTACGTGCGCAGTCGATCCCGTTAAACTATTAAATAACGTGGTCTTTCCACTATTGGGGTTTCCCGCTAGCGCAAATTTAAGCATTTGGATTTACCTCCAACGTAATACACAGAGCCTCCGATTTTCTCAAAGACAATTCATAACTTCTAACACTAACTTCAATAGGATCGCCAAGCGGTGCCTTCTTTCTTAAATATATTTCAGCACCGTTCGTTATGCCCATATCATAAAGTCTACGCTTTATCTTCCTTTCACCGTCAACTTTAATAACGATTCCACTTTCACCGATATTAAACTTATCTAGCGTTTTATTCATACGCCCTCCAAAATGTGAAAAATATTTCATATTTAACATCATTATATTAACATTTTGATTTTTTAATGTCAACTAAAATGTGAAACTTTTTTCAGGTTTTTAAAATTTTTTCTTGATTTTTTTTGGTTTGTGTTATACAATTGTAATGATATGAAAAAGAACGTGAGAGAGCCAAGACAAGAGCGCTCTATTGAAAAGAAAAATAAGATAATCGAAGCGGGCTACAAACTTTTTTCGGAAGTGGGATATTACGGCACTAATACCGCGGAAATAGCAAAAGAAGCAGGCGTTTCTACGGGAATAGTTTACGGATATTTTCAAGATAAGCGTGATATTTTGATTTCGGTTTTAGAAATATATATAGAAAAGGTTTTTGCTCCGATATTAAAGTTTTTCGACACCCTTTCTTCCCCTGTTGATTTTAAGGAGATAATCTCTAAAATACTTGATATGGTTATATCCGTTCACAAAAAGAACCGTAAAATTCACGAGGCGCTTCACTCACTATCTTCAAGCGACGAAGCGGTTGACGGAAAGTTTATCGAACTTGAAGACGTTATTACAAAGCAAATTGCCGATAAACTTGCACGCATTGGTGTTGAGATTGATAATCCGCTTGAAAAAATCCATCTTGCAATGGATATTATTCAGTCCTTTTCCCACGAATACGTTTTCGATAAGCACGAATACATTGATTACTTTGTTATGAGAGATATGGTGTGCAAAACTATCGTATCTTTGTTTATTAGTTAATTCATTATATATTAAAGCCCCGACGGTTTCG
>CAJMCT010000067.1 GCA_905211955.1 uncultured Eubacteriales bacterium
CTTAAAAGAGTTTTCGGCAACTACGTTTGACGAACTGTTTGACGGGGTGCATAGTATACCTTGGGAAACCATTATCCCCAAAGACGCTTGCGTTTTGGTAGATGGAAAGTGTGTTAAAAGCACTATATACGCAATTTCGGCAAGCCAGTCTATCGTGAAAAAGGCGATAGCAAAACGTCTCTGCGAAAAGTATAAAATTTCTACACTTCCCGAAACGGGTAGTACTTACGAGATCGACTTTTCTATATTCAAAGACACCGTGTCAATAATGCTTAACACTAGCGGAGTAGGGCTTCACAAAAGGGGATATCGCGAAAAAGTGTGGATAGCGCCTATAAAAGAAACGCTTGCATCGTCTTTGCTTTTGTATAGCGACTTTTATCACGAAAGACCGCTTATCGACCCCTTTTGCGGTTCGGGAACGATAATAATAGAAGGCGCGCTAATAGCTTTAAATATAGCGCCCGGCATATTTAGAAAGTTCGCTTTTTCGGACTGGAAAAACTTTGATAAAAAGTTTTATCTTGAAGCGGTAGAAGAAGCCAAAGACGGAGAGATAAGGGATAGGAAACTTGACTTTTGCGGTTTTGATATAGATAAAAAAGCGGTAGACCTTGCCCGCCTTCACGCAAAGCGCGCTGGGATATTAGATAAGGTTAAGTTTTCGCAAAGAAGCGTAGAAAACCTAGTTTTACCAAAAGGCATTGGCACAATCGTCACTAATCCCCCGTATGGAGAGCGAGTTTACGATAAAAAAGAAGCCGAAGCATGCTATAAATCGCTTGGCGAAAAACTAAAAGGTAATCCTGAGTTTTCGGCGTTTATAATAACTAGCGCTAAAAACTTTGAAAAATGCTTTGGTAAAAAAGCGGATAGAGTAAAAAAACTTTACAACTCGGAAAAAGAGTGTGGATATTATTTTTATTACGGCAAAAAGGAGCGAAACAATGATTGACGGCAAAATTTTAACCGAAAAACTTTTAAGATACGCTGTTAAAAATCTTCACTTAAATAGTAGGGACGTAATTTATACGAGAAACCTTCTTTTAAGAGAGTTTAAGATTTTAGACCCCATAGAAGAAGTGCCCGATTTATCTTTCGTAGACGGATATACCGTTCCCGACGAATTAGTTAAAGAAATCGAAGGGTATGCAACCGAAAATTCTCTTTGTGAAAGCGGATACGAAGGGCTTTATAGCACGTATATTATGGGTATACTTTCACCCCTTCCTTCAAAGGTTAACGAAGACTTTTTGAAGATTAAAGAAACGCAAGGCATAGAAAAGGCTTGTGAATATTTTTATAACCTTTCTATAATGAATAACTACGTTCAAAAAACGGCTATTGCAAAAAATCTTAAGTGGGATTATCAAGACGGTACTCGTACTTTGGAAATAACGGTAAATTTAAGCAAGCCTGAAAAGAACAATAAAGACATTGCGAAACTTTTAACCGCGCCAAAATCAAAAAAATATCCTAAGTGTTTATTATGTAAGGAAAACGAAGGTTTCCAAGGCACGCTAACCCACCCTGCAAGAGAAAATATTAGAACGATTTCTCTAACTATGGGCGGTGAGCCGTGGTTTGTTCAGTACTCGCCGTACGCATACTATAACGAACACATGATAGCCATATCCGAAAACCACGCGCCCATGCACATTAAGCGCGATACCGTGCAAAAAGTATTAGACTTCGTAGACTTTTTCCCTAACTATATGATAGGCTCTAACGCAGCGCTACCCATAGTTGGCGGTTCAATTTTAGACCATGAACATTTCCAAGGCGGTGAACACTTAATGCCTATGCATAAAGCACCCGTTAAGGAATATTTTAAGGCTAAAAACTATAAAGATATTACCGTCGGCATAGTCGATTGGTATAATAGCGTTATAAGAATTTCGGGAAAGAACAGGGCGGACTTAGAAAACCTTGCTACCGAGATTATCGAAAAGTGGGAAAAATACTCTGACGAAAAGTGCTATATCTTTGCAAATACCGACGGTGTGCCTCACAACACCTTGTCGCCCGTTGCAAGAAAGACTAAAGACGGATATATCATAGATATGATTTTAAGAAACAACATAACTAACGAAGAATATCCCGAAGGCGTTTTCCACGCACACCCAGAATACCACAATATAAAGAAAGAGGGTATAGGCTTAATAGAAGCAATGGGGCTATTCATCTTACCGGGAAGGCTTAAAACCCAACTTTCTATGATTGCGGATATTTTATGCGGGAAGAGTGAATACGACTATGAGAAACTTTGTGATAGCGAAAACTACTTGTTTGCGCACAAAGATATGATTAAAGACCTTAAAGAAAAGGGCGAATATGAAAATTACGACGTGGCGCTTTCTGCCGTCACCGATAGGGTTAATGAAGTTTGTAAAAACATACTTTTTAACACGGCAGTCTTTAAGTGGGACGAAAATGGATATAACGGATTCAAGCGCTTCTTAAATAGCGTTGGTATAGAATAAGGAGATAAAAAATGAACGTATTAGTGACAGGTGGTGCAGGGTATATTGGCTCACACACAACGGTAGAATTACTTAATGCAGGACACGAAGTTGTTTGTATTGACAACCTTTCAAACAGTAAATATGAAGCGGTAAGAAGGGTAGAAGGTATTACGGGTAAAAAGGTTAAGTTCTACGAAGGAGATATTAGAGACTCTCAAATTTTAGACAAAATCTTTACCGAAAACAAGATTGATAGCGTTATCAACTTTGCAGGCTTAAAAGCGGTTGGCGAATCTTGTGCTAAGCCCTTAGAATACTATGAAAACAATATAGAAGGACTTTTAGTTTTAATGTTTGCGATGAGAAAACACGGTGTAAAAAATCTAGTATTTTCGTCTTCTGCAACCGTATACGGAAAGCCAAAGAGCGTTCCTATTAAGGAAGATTTTCCGCTTTCAACTTCTAACCCTTACGGAAGCACCAAACTCTTTATTGAATATATCTTAAAAGACCTTTATGCTTCGGATAAATCGTTTAACATTGCTATACTTCGCTACTTTAATCCAATCGGCGCGCATGAAAGCGGTTTAATCGGCGAAGACCCCAAGGGTATTCCCAATAACCTTTGCCCGTATATTACACAAGTTGCGGTTGGCAAGAGAGAATATTTAGGTGTGTTTGGCGACGATTATAATACTCACGACGGTACGGGTGTTAGAGACTATATACACGTTGTAGACCTTGCAAAAGGCCACGTTTTAGCGGTAAATAAACTTGCTGAAAACCCCGGTCTTTTAATTGTAAACTTAGGTACGGGAACGGGATATTCGGTATTAGATATGGTAAAGGCTTTCTCCAAAGTATTGGGCAAAGAAATTCCTTATAAAATTATGCCCCGCCGTCCCGGTGATATAGACGAGTGCTACGCCGATCCTTCTTACGCAAAAGAAGTTTTAGGCTTTGAAGCAAAGTTAGGGCTTGACGAAATGTGTAGAGACGCACTAAATTGGCAACTTAAAAACCCCGACGGATATGGCGACTAATACTTAAAGTTTGAAACTATTAAAAAACGCATTTTTTAGCATTTTTGCAAAAAAGTGCGTTTTTTGTTTTGCTAAATTATTGCAAAATCTTAAAAAATGGTGTAAAATCAATATTATAAAAAACTTAGAAAACGGCATTTTTGTCAAAAAAGGTGTTTTTATGAAATACGGATACGTTAAATGTGGAATATGCGTTCCCGAACTAAAAGTGGCAGACGTTAATAATAACGTAAGCGAAATTATAAAGGGAATAGATAGTGCAAGTAAGAAAGGTGTTGAACTTTTAGTTTTTCCCGAACTTTCTTTGACAGGCGCAACGATAGGGGATTTGGTTTTTACCGAAACCTTGCTTTCGGGTACAAAAGAAGGGCTTAAAAAAATAGTCGATTCTAGTTTAGGAAAAGAAATGCTTATATTCATAGGTATGCCGTATAGAAAAGACGGGCTTATCTATGACGTTTCGGTTTGCGTTTATAACGGTCAAGTTTTAGGCGTTATCCCTAAAACCTTTTTAAATAATGCAAACGGTTTTTCGGAAAATAGATATTTTGCGCCTTGCCCAGCAAATAATTGCTACGAAGAATTGTTTGGAAATCAAGTGCCTTTCGGCAGTAAAATTATTTTTGTCAATACTGAAGATCAAAACTTTAAGGTGGGTGTTGAAATTGGCGAAGATTTACTGTCTATAATTGCGCCGTCTACCTATCACTCTATAAACGGTGCGAATATCGTGGTAAACCTTAGCGCTTATTCAGATATTGTTGGAAGAAGGGAGTATATAGATAAAACGGTATCTTCTCACTCGGAAAAGAATATTTTAGGGTATATTTTAGCAAACGCAGGTAATGGCGAATCTACTACGGACGGAGTATATTCCGGGTACGGTGTTATAGGCGAAAACGGAAAAATTTTAGAACGTACTATGCCTTTTAAGACTGGGTTAACTATTACTGAAATAGACACTTCGTTTATAGCATACGAAAAGAGTAAAAAATTCAATCAAGGCTTTGAAAAAGAAGACGGCTACGAATACGTGGAATTTTCTATTAAAGGAGAAAGTGAAAATTTAACGAGAAAATATTCTCAAACACCATTTTTGCCAAAGACAGAAAAAGACTTAAAAAATCGTGCCGAACTAATACTTGAATTGCAAGCGCAAGGCTTGATGAAAAGGGTAAAACACGTAAACTCTAAAACTTTAGTTTTAGGTCTTTCGGGCGGACTTGATTCTACGCTTGCATTAATAGTTTGCGTAAAGGCAATGGAAAACTTAAATAGAAGCGTTAAAGACGTAGTTGCCGTGACTATGCCTTGTTTTGGAACGACTTCAAGGACGTATCTAAACACCATTAAACTTGCAAAAGCATTCGGTGTGACGTTAAAAAAAGTAGATATAACCAAGTCGGTTGAAAAGCACTTAAAAGATATTAAGCACCCCTTAGATTTATTAGACGTCACTTACGAAAACGCACAGGCGAGAGAGCGCACGCAAGTGATAATGGATATAGCCAATATGACTGGTGGACTAGTGGTAGGAACGGGGGATTTATCCGAACTTGCATTGGGGTGGGCGACCTACAACGGCGACCACATGAGCAACTATGGGGTAAACGCGTCTATTCCTAAAACTTTGGTTAGATATTTGGTAAAAAGTTATGCCGATTCTAGACGTGGCAACCTAAAGGCTACCTTATACGATATATTAGATACGCCGGTCAGCCCCGAACTTTTACCTGCAAAAGACGGTGATATTTCTCAAAAAACCGAAGATATCGTCGGCGACTACATTTTGCACGACTTCTTTTTATATTGTTATATAAGGCTTGGTTTTTCGCCAAAGAAGATTTATTTTGTGGCAAAAAACACCTTTGAAGGAAAGTTCAGTAGTGCTGAAATATTAAAGTGGCTAAAGAGTTTTTATAGACGCTATTTTGCTATGCAGTTTAAGCGCTCGTGTTTGCCAGACGGGGTAAAGGTAGGCAATATTTCGCTTTCGCCAAGGGGAGACCTTCATATGCCGAGCGACGCTAACAGTATTCTTTGGCAAAAAGAACTCGAAGATATCAAGGAATAAAAATAAAACTAAAAG
>CAJMCT010000068.1 GCA_905211955.1 uncultured Eubacteriales bacterium
ATAGTTTTTAGGTTAAAATATTATAGATTAAAATATAATCGATAAGTATTTGTACTTTCAAGGAGTTTCGGCTTACTATGAAAACGTTAAAAACACGTAAACTTTTAATATTGCTTATATCGCTTTTGGCGTTAGTTTTAACGTCAATGGTTTTCGTCGGCAATTTTACCGCTAAAGCAGAAGCAAAGGGTAGCGACTATTTTTCTTATGAAAACAAGTCCGCAGATCCCGAGGATATCGTTTTTGAAGAAAACTTTGCTAAGATCAAGATGTTTGACGGCAAGGCACTTTCTTTTAAGAATCAATTAGTTGTAGACGATTTAGGATTAGAACTCGTTTTAGATAACGACTTTACCGAAACGGCTATAACCTTAGAACTTCCTTCAATCGATAAAAACGGCAACTACTTAAAAAAGGGTAGTGACGAATCTTTTGAAACCAAGGTTAAAAACGTATTAACCTTAAAACTTGACGGTGGCGCATTAAAAGCATCTTTTAACGGTCTTACCGAACAAGTAATCGCTAGCACTTTTGAAGCGAATAAGGTTTTATTAGTTAAGTTTGGTTTAGAAAAGGGCGCTATGTATTTTACTTCTTCAGTTTCATACGATGGTGGTGCTAAAGTAGACCTTAAGGTTGACTCGTATAATGTAGACGTCGCCGATTACTACAAGGTAAGCAATGAACAAATGCCTGTGGCAAACGTCGTTATTTCACAAAAACCCACCGGCGACAATTCGCTTCTTAAAATCAAGAGCATTTCTCAAAAGACTATTGATGATAACTTTAAACAAACCTTTGAAATGGAAAACGGCAACTTCAAAACCGTTGCATACCCCAGAGTAGAAGTTAAAGGTTCAATCTTTAATTACAACGAAACCGCACTTGCATACACCGTATTTATGGGAACTCCTTATTCGCTTACTATGACTGGTAAATCTTTCGTAGAAGGGGACAAGACCGGTGGATACGTACTCGTTGCAGGTACTGAAGGTGTTATCGTAAACGGTTTAAACGTTGCGTTTATTGAAGACGATGCAACCAAAACCTTACACGTAAAGAATTCCGATTCTTCAAAAGTTTACGAAACGTTTAACTTTAAGGTTGTTGATTCTCAAAACGACGATAAAGCCCCCGTTTATACGGCAAACGAAAACGCATTAAAAGCATTTAGCAACAAACTCAATTCGTTGATTTACGAATTTGATGCTCAAGGCAATAAAAAGACTAAACTTTCAATCGGTAGTGGCGAATACTTAACTCTTACCGCTGATATGTTTAGAAATTTAGTTTGCGACGACGTTTCTTCTTTCGATAATCTCGACCACGTAATTTATTACTGGGCACCGGGTGCTGAAGAACAAACCGTCACCACCTACAAGATTCCCCTAAACAGTGAAGGTGTGTATACTTTCTACGTGTTGTTTAGCGACCAAGCAGGCAACTCTATGGATAAAGACAACTTCTATACTGTATCAGTAGAAGACCAAAACGTAGTAATCGATCGTGAATATAAAGGTTATATGTTCACCTTCTCGGTAGAAGACAACACTACTTTAAGTATTTCGGCTTCAACCCCCGGTTATGGATATACCGGTATCGAATACAACGCATCAAGCTTTAAGATCGTTGGTTCTGACCATACCGAAGTTTACAAGTTATTCTATAGTGCATCGGATATTGGTGAAGACGACGAAGGTTGGGTAGAAATCGTTAAAAAGGATAGCGCAAAAGACGAAAACGCAGAATATAACGGTTATACTTACGAAGAAATTCAATCTATCGCATACGACGGAAAACTTAACTTCGTTCCCGATAAGGTAGGTTTTTATAAATTAGTTTGTACCACCTACTCGAAAATGAGTTCGGACAGTGCTGAAAAGGCAGTAGTTATCGAAGTTAAAGACCAAGTTAAAACGGTTACCCCCGATAACAAATGGTTTGAAAACAACGTTTGGTCGGTAGTATTCTTAGGTGTTGGTACTTTGTGTTTGGTTGCAATTATAGTTATTCTTTGCATTAAACCCAAAAACCCCGAAGACGTAGAATAATAATCAAAAGGAAAATAGCAGGACTTCGGGCATCCCGAAGTCCTGTTTGATTTATTTATGAAAAGTTTTGTATGTGAAAAAAGCGGTAAATTATCTAAACTCGTTCTAGAAAACGTGGACGGGCTATCTTTTAGCGCGCTTATGAAACTTTTAAGAAATAAAGACGTAAAAGTAAACGGCAAAAGGGTAAAAGAAGACGTTTTATTAAAGCCTTTTGATAACGTTGAAATTTACTATCAAACGGCAAGCGGTTATACTGAGATTTATAAAGACGATTTCATTTTAGTTATAAACAAAAAAAGCGGATATTCTTCTGAAACTGTTTTTCAAGAATTATCATTAAAATTTAAGGAAATTTACTTTATTCACCGCCTTGATAGAAACACTTCTGGCATAATGATTTTTGCCTTAAAAAAAGATGCCGAAAAAGAACTTTTAGATGGCTTTAAAAATAGACTTTTCGATAAAAAATACTTGGCTTTCGTATATGGGAAAATGCCGAAAAAAGAAGACGTTTTATCCGCATATTTAGTAAAGGATAAAGACGCGTCGATAGTTAAAATTTACAATAAAAAAGTATCGAATTCAGTACCGATAAAAACGGGTTATAAAGTGATAGAAGAAGGGGATAATTCAAGTCTTTTAGAAGTGACACTCTACACCGGAAAAACCCACCAAATTCGCGCTCACTTAGCCTTTATAGGTAATCCCATAATTGGCGACGGAAAGTATGGAATTAACGATATAAATAAAAAGTATAAAAAGAAAACGCAAATGCTTTACGCATACAAATTAACTTTAAGTTTTAGTAAAGATAGTCCTTTATCGTACTTAGATAAAAAGACTTTTTGCTTAGGGGAGGATATATGCCACAAGACGCTTTTACCCTAAGACATTTAAGTATAGAATTAGACTGCCTACTTAAAGGCGGAAAAGTAAACAAAATAATACAACCGTCAAACGACGAAATCGTGCTGACCGTATATAACGGAAAAGAAGCGGTACGCCTACTTTTAGACGTTAATCCTGCTAGCCCAAAAGTTATGGTTTTAGAAAACGAAAAAGAAGCCCCGCTTACTGCTCCAAATTTTTGCATGCTTTTAAGAAAGCACCTGCTTTCCGCAACGTTAAACGGCATTTCACTTGTTGGTTTTGATAGAATTATCAAGATAGATTTTACCCATCAAAGAGAGTTTTCTGATCCTATCTCTAAAACGTTATACGTAGAACTTATGGGAAGATATAGCAACGTTATTTTAACTGAAAATAATATAGTTTTAGGTGGTAATAGGGGTATAAACTTTTTTGATAACGGAGTGCGCCCACTAATCTCTGGAAGACCTTATACTTTGCCCCCGACGGGTGATAAAATCACCCCCGATGATAACCGTTTAATTGATATTATTAAGAATACAAGCGAAAGCGACATTTCTAACGTTTTATGCACCGCTATCCAAGGGGTAGCAAGTATTACCGCAAAAGAAATCGTGCATTTATGGAACGAGAAAAGTAGTGGCAAAAACCCTAAAGATTTTCCGCAAGAATTCTTTGAACATTTAAACGAATTTTTATACGAGAAAAAATCAAACCCTTGCGTTTTATTTGAAAACGGTAAGGTTAAAGACGTGTTCGCATTCCCCTTTGAAATTGACAAGGGCGAGTATCGTTTTTACGATAGTTTATATAAAGCCGAAAGCGAGTATTTCAAGTTAAAAACCGAAGGCAAAATTTTTACCGATAAAAAGAATAAAATTTTGTCCGCTACGTCTAGTCAAGAGAAAAAATTAAATAAGAAATTATCTGCTTTAAAAAGCCAAAAAAGAGAAGCCGAAAATTGCGAAGAAAATAGGATAAAAGGCGAACTTATAATATCCAATCTTTATCGCTTAAAACAAGGCGAAGATTCTTGTCGATTAGAAAACTATTACAAAGACGGAAAGGTTATAGAAATTGCGCTTGATAAAACGCTTTCGCCATCGCAAAACGCCGAAAGGTATTTTAAAAAATACAATAAGCAAAAGCGCACTATAAAAGCCTTGCAACCGCAAATTGACGGCATTGTAGAAGAACTGAATTATTTAGCGAGTGTAAAAGAAGAAGCCGAACTTTGCGAAAAAGTAGAAGATCTCTATTCGGTAATAGACGAACTCGTTCAAATAGGTTTAATTAAAGGTCAACAAAAGGCAAGGAAGAAAAAAGAGAGTAGTCCTTATAGAGAATACGACGTTTTAGGCTTTAACGTAAAAGCGGGAAGAAACAACATAGAAAATGATAATTTAACGACTTCCGCTCGTGGAGAAGATATTTGGGTACACGCTAAAAGTTTGCACTCTACCCACGTTATAATTGAAACTAATCGCAAAAAAGTACCAGAAGAAGTAATTAAGGTTTCTGCGGAAATATGCGCTTACTACTCTAAAGGTAGAGAAGAAGATAAAACGGAAATAGTGTTTACCGAAAAGAAGAACGTTAAAAAACCAAAGCACTCAAAAGCAGGTTTTTGCACTTATGAAAATTTCAAATCGATAGTGGTTAAAGGTAATAAACACGAAGAATATTGTAAAGATATTTAAATATAAGGGTATTAAAAACCTTGCGTTTTAATTTTTTGTATGATAAAATAGTTTAGAATTTTAAGAGTTTAGGAGAGAACTATGAAATATACTTTTGAAAAAGCCGAAAAAAGCACTGTAAAAGTAGAAATCACTTTAACTGCAGGCGAATGGAAAGAAGCAATCGATACTGCTTACGAAAAGACAAAGGGTAAGTACAGCCTTCCCGGATTTAGAAAGGGTAAAGTGCCCAAACACCTTTTAGAAAGCACCTATGGTCAAGGTGTATTCTATGAAGAAGCAATCAATTACGCTTTTCCCAAATACTATTCGGAAATTTTAGATAAAGAAACCGAAATCCAAGCAATCGCAGCACCCGACATCGACATTAAAAAGATTAGCGACAAGGGTATTACTATGATTGCTATCGTACCTGTTAAACCCGAAGTAAATTTGGGCGAATATAAGGGTATATCTTTCAAGAAAAACGTGTATAATGTAAAGGACGAAGACGTTGAAGACGAATTAAAACGTTTACAAGAAAGAAATTCTCGTTTAGTAGAAGTGACTGATAGAGAAGTTAAGGACGGCGACACCGTTATTATCGACTACTCTGGTTCGGTTGATGGCGTTAAGTTCGATGGCGGTACGGCTGAAAAGCAAACTCTCGTTATCGGTAGCCACACCTTTATCCCCGGATTTGAAGAACAAGTTATCGGCATGAAACTTGGCGAAGATAAAGACATCAACGTTAAGTTCCCCGAAGAATACCATGCGGAAAACCTTAAAGGTAAGGACGCAGTATTTGCAATCAAACTTCACGAAATCAAGGTTAAAGAACTTCCTGAAATCAACGACGAATTCATTAAAGATTCTACGGGCGCTGAAAGTGTAGACGCTTACAAGGCTGAAGTAAAAGAAAGACTTGAAAAGCAAAACAATGCAAGAGCAGACCGTGAATTAGAAGACGAAATCGTTAAGAAG
>CAJMCT010000069.1 GCA_905211955.1 uncultured Eubacteriales bacterium
TAGGGTTTTTTAGTAAATATTTTTTAAAACCGTATTGACTTTATATTAAGAGCAATCTATAATATTAATAAATTTTGGGAAGGATTGAATTCTCAAAAAAAATTAAAAAGGAAGTAAAAAAATGGGCGACAAAGTTTATATTGGAAACGATACAGCAGGCTATGAATTAAAGATGCAATGTATTGAATATTTGAAGGGTAAGGGCATACCTTACGTTGATTGTGGAGCGGACAACAATCCTGATATCGACGCAACTCGTTATCCCTTCTTTGCGGCAAAGGTTGCAAAAGCAGTTGTTAGTGGAGAAGCAAGATGCGGTCTTTTGATTTGCGGTTCTGGTATTGGTATCAGCATGATGGCAAATAAGTTTAAGGGTATTCGTGCAGCGCTTTGCAGTAGCACCTATTTAGCAAGAATGACTCGTCGTCATAACGACGCTAATATTTTATGCTTAGGCGGTAAAATTATAGGCGAATGGGAAGCAATCGATATTTTAGACACCTTCCTTAACACTCAGTACGATGGCATGTTCCACGAAGGCTCTTTAGAACTTATTAGAGCAGCAGAAGATTATATGATGAACGGCAATATTTGGCAAGAAGAACCCAGAGTAATTCGCACAGGCCCGCTTGCCGATGCTGAAATTTTTGATCGCTCAAAAGGTTAAGGAGAAAAATGAAAAGGTCTGAAATTAATTCGATAATAAAAGACGCGTTAAAATTTTTTGATGAATATAAAATTGCTTTTCCGGATTTTGTCAATTGGACACCTGAAGACTGGAAGCAAAAATACGATATTGCCGAAGAAATTCGCGAAAACATGCTTGGTTGGGATATTACCGATTTTGGTGGTGGAGATTTTTCTAAAATGGGATTATTGCTTGTGACTACTAGAAACGGCAACCAACAAAACCCCGAAAAATATCCTAAGCCTTATGCCGAAAAAATTATGATTGTTAGGGAAAAACAAATTACCCCTATGCACTTCCACTGGGATAAAATGGAAGATATAATCAATCGTGGCGGCGGAAACCTTATAATTAAACTTTATAATTCCACTGAAGATGAAAATCTTGCTGATACAGACGTGCACGTTTCTATCGACGGTATCGAACACGTGTTTAAGGCGGGCGAAGAAGTTCGCTTAAAACCCGGTCAAGGCATAACCTTAACACAAGGCTTATATCATAGATTTTGGGGCGAAGAAGGTAAGGGCACAGTTTTAGTTGTTGAAGTTTCTAAGTGCAATGATGATACTATCGATAACTGCTTCTATGATAAAGTGGGAAGATTCCCTAAAATTGAAGAAGACGAACCACCCTTCCGTTTACTTTGCAACGAATACGATAAAGTTTTATAATCACTAACAATATCCACTAGGTCAAATAGTGGATATTTTTTTATATTTAGAAATAATAAATGGCTACAAAAACTAGTTGTATGCCTTGAAAAAGTTTAAAGCATATTATATAATATAGAAAAGGGAAACGGAAGAAAAAAATATGACGATGGTATTACTTACAGCTTTGGGGGTAGGTGGGGCAACGCTTATAGGCTCGCTACTAGGGTTTTTGTTTAAGAACCCTTCCCATAAGTTTAACGACACAATTTTATCTTTTGCAGCAGGCGTTATGCTTGCTGCAGCAATAATAGGGCTTATCGTTCCTTCGCTAGAATATCACGGCAACTGGGCGATACTTATAACCACCGTTGGTATTTTGCTTGGTGCGGTAGTCTTAAACCTTATAGACAAACTCGTTCCGCACTTACATAAAATGACGGGGCTTGACGGGGAAAAGCACCCCGACAAAACGGCAAGACTTAACAAGGTTATGCTTTTCGTTATTGCGATAGCCATACACAACCTTCCCGAAGGTATAGCAGCGGGGGTAAGTTTTGGCACGGGAAATACCGCGCACGCACTTACCGTGGCAGGCGGAATTGCTTTGCAAAATATCCCCGAAGGTATGGTTATTATTGCGCCGATGATTGCAACGGGCATGAGCAAAAAACGCGCTTTCCTTATTGCGCTATCTACTGGGCTTATAGAAGTAATAGGAACTTTAATAGGGTATTTGTTTATCAATATTTCGGCTGTAATTTTGCCATTTGCCTTGGCGTTTGCGGGTGGGACTATGCTTTACGTTATAAGTGACGAAATGATCCCCGAAACACACGCTCATGGCAACGAAAGAATATCGACGTTTGCCCTTTTAATAGGCTTTTGCGTGATGCTTGTTTTTGACTTTTTTATTGGCTAAAACAAAGCGGAAAGGCACCCTAAGGGGTGCTTTTTTGGTTATTAAAATATATTTTCAAATTAGTCGGTTTTTGTTTTGACTTTATTTTTTATTGGGTTATAATAGTTAAAGTATTTAAATTCAAGGTCGGTAATTATGAATTCGCCAAACTTTAAAAGAACTAAATTTGCGTGCTATTCGGCGTATTTTACAATGTCGTCGGTCTTTTCTATGCCTTCTTTATTGTTTATGACGTTCCACGATATGTATGGTATTTCGTATACGCTACTTGGAACGCTTATTTTGGCAAACTTTATAACACAACTATCCGTCGACTTGATTTTTACTTTTTTCACAAAATACTTTAACGTGGAAAAGGTAATAAAGGTTATGCCACTTATTACTTCTTTTGGGCTTTTTTTGTTTGCGTTTCTTCCAATGTTTTTCCCGTCTCACGCATTTTGGGGATTGCTTGTATCCACGATAATATTTTCGGTAGCATCGGGGCTTTCAGAAGTGTTGCTTAGCCCCGTAATTGCTGCAATACCTTCTGATAATCCTAAAAAAGATATGAGTTTACTTCACTCTCTCTATGCGTTTGGCGTATTTTTCGTTGCAATCGTCACAACGGTGTTTATAAAGATTTTTGGTAACGCAAACTGGATGTATTTAACCATGTTTTTTGCCGTACTTCCTATAATATCTTCGGTTTTATTTTTCACTTCGCCAATGCCTAAAATGAATGAAAATGAAGAAACGAAAACAGTAAAAACCCAAAAGACAAAAACGCGTAGCATAGGGCTAGCGCTTTGTTTTGTGTGTATTTTCCTAGGTGCTTGTGCCGAAACGGTTATGACGAGTTGGGTATCTACTTACGTAGAAACTGCATTAAACATAGATAAAGCACTTGGCGATATAGTCGGAATATCACTCTTTGCAATCCTTTTGGGTCTTACGAGAATTTGGTTTGCAAACTTTGGTAAAAATATTATTAGAATGCTACTTGTAGGCATGATAGGGGCTAGCGTTTGTTATCTAGTAGTTGGGTTTAGTCCAAACAGTATCGTGTCTCTAATCTTTTGTGTGTTTACTGGTATATTCGTCGCTATGCTTTGGCCTGGAACTCTTATTATGATGGAAGAAAAAATTCCGCATATCGGCGTTGCAGCGTTTGCTTTAATGGCGGCTGGCGGTGATTTTGGCGCAGCGGTTGCACCGCAACTTATGGGCTTAATCGTAGACGGCGTTTCGGCAAGCAGTTTTGCAGGAGATTTATCCTTAAAACTCGGCATATCCGCAGAACAAGTGGGGCTTAAAGCAGGTATGATATTTACGTCTATATTCTCGATTTTAGGTATAATTACCGTGCTTATTTTGATAAGATTTTTCAAAAAGAATAAAAAAGAATTGTTGCCACTCGCAAAATAAGTAGTTGATAAAAAATAAACGGGCACTCTTGCCCGTTTTATTTTATATTAGTGATTGATTTAGAGTTTATTTTGTTATATAATTAAACAAATTATTATCTATAGGTGTTTTATGAATTTCAAAGATTGCGTATTAGGAATTGAACTTGGCTCAACCCGTGTTAAAGCTGTACTCATCGATTCAAAAGCAAACGTTTTGGCTAGTGGTTCTTGCGGTTGGGAAAACCGTTTTGAAGATGGGGTTTGGACGTACGACTTAAAAGACGTAAAGGCTAAACTTCAAAAGTGCTATAAAGAACTTAAAGCGGACGTTTTAAGTAAATTCGGCAAAGTTTTAGATACCGTTTCTAGTATCGGAATTTCGGCGATGATGCACGGATACTTAGCCTTTGACAAAGAAGAAAACCTTTTAGTACCTTTCCGTACTTGGAGAAACGACACGGCTTCAATTGCCGGTGCAAAACTTACTGAATTACTCGATTATCCTATCCCTGCACGTTGGTCTATTTCTCACCTTTATCAAGCAATTTTAAACGGCGAATCGCACGTAAAGGATGTTGCTTATTTAACCACTTTATCGGGCTACGTACACTATTTGCTTACGGGAAATAAAGTGCTTGGTGTAAACGACGCAAGCGGAATGTTTCCGATAGATAGCGATACCTTAGATTACGACGAACAAAAATTACAAACGGTAAATAAAAAGATTTTAAAAGAAAACGGCATTGACTATTCTTTGCAAGAAATATTGCCCAAGGTGCTTATAGCGGGCGATAATGCAGGGGTTTTGACTAAACAAGGCGCGATGATTTTAGACCCGGAAGGCGACCTTAAAGAAGGAATTGCTTTTTGTCCGCCCGAAGGCGACGTTGCAACGGGTATGGTAGCAACCAATTCCGTTAGAATTAAAACGGGTAATATTTCGGCGGGAACTTCTATTTTTGCGATGGTGGTTTTGGATAAGAAGCTTCAAAAATACCATAAGGAAATAAATCTCGTGGCAACACCGTCTGGGGAGAGCGTTGCGATGGTGCATTGCAATAACTGTACGTCTGATCTTAACGCTTGGATGAAAATATTTAGTGATTTTACGAAGCGTATTGGAGTAGATATCCCCGAAGGAAAACTTTACGAAACTATGTTTAAGGCTTCTTTAGAAGGTGCGCCCGATTGCGGTGACGTTTTATCATATAACTTCGTTTCAGGTGAACACTTGGTAGGAGTAAAAGAAGGGAGACCGATGATTATAAGAAAGACCGAAAGTGACTTTACACTTGAAAACTTTATGCGCTCGATAATATATTCGTGTATGGCAACCTTAAAGACGGGACTTGATATTCTTGCCGAGCAAGGTGTAGAATTTAATTCTTTCGTTGGGCACGGCGGTTTATTTAAGACCGAAGGGGTTGCCGAACAATATCTTGCCGACATCACGGGCGTGCCCGTTAAGGTTATGGAAACGGCGGGAGAAGGCGGTGCGTGGGGCGTTGCTGTTCTTGCTCTTTATAGAACTAACGGTAAAGGAAAGGAACTTGCCGACTTTTTAGACGAAGAAATTTTCGTCGGGGCTAAGTCGAGAACTGCTTTTCCTAAAGACGCAAAAGCAACGGAAAAATATCTAACACGATACAAGAACGGCATGCCGATTGTAAAAAAAGCGGTAGAACTTTTATAAAAACCTAAAAATACTCAAAAAAGCAGGTTCAAACCCCTGCTTTTTTGTTATTGTTTTCAGTTTAAAATATAGGGGGTTGACAAGGCACTATAAAGGAATTATAATATATTCATATATTATAAAATT
>CAJMCT010000070.1 GCA_905211955.1 uncultured Eubacteriales bacterium
ATTTAAAAAATTTTTAAAAAAGTAGTGAAAAATACTTTACAAAACTAAAGTGATGAAGTATAATACAAGTACTTTAACACGATAAAGTGCTAAAGACAAATAGGAAATAATTTATAGGAGAACTATTATGAAGAAAATTTTCACCCTTATCCTTACCGTTATCATGGCGGTAGCATGTTGTTTAGGTCTTACCGCTTGCGGAGAAGAAGAAACCACTTTAGCTGATGGAAAACTTACGATCGGTTACACCATTTATGCACCGATGAACTATTTTGACGAAAATAACGACAACAAGTTCGTTGGATTTGATACTGAACTTGCTGAAGCGTTCTGTAAAATTATTGGCGTAGAAGCAGACTTTGTTGAAATCGAATGGGATAACAAGTTTACTGATTTGAAATCAAAGAATATTGATTGCATTTGGAATGGTATGACAATAACAGAAGAAGCAAAAGAAAAGTGTGCAGTGTCTGCTGCATATTTAGAAAACAAACAAGTAGTTGTATGTAAAGCAGAAAATGCTTCTAAGTATACCGATATTAATTCTCTCAGCAACGCAGCAAGTATTGCGTATGAAAAAGGCTCTGCAGGTAACAGTGTTGCTACTGATTTAGGTCTTGATAGCAAGGGTGTAGAAGTTACTGCACAAAAAGATGCTTTAATGGAAGTAGCAAGCGGTGCTTCTGAAATTGCACTCATCGATATCACTATGGCAAGAGTATTAACAGGTGAAGGCACTAGCTATGAAAACTTAGTTTTCGTTGATGTTGGTTGTGAAGTTGAAGAATTTGGTGTTGCTTTTAGAAAGGCAGATGAAGGCTTAGCAAAAGCATTTGACATCTTTGTAGCAACTTGCCAAATGACTGGCGAATACGATATGTTAATGGCAAAATATTTCGCATAAGAAGATAAAAAATGTTTTTAGATGTTACTTTAGACCTTTTAGAAGGTTTTGGAACAACTTGCTTAATATTTATAACGACATTAGTCCTTGCGATTCCGCTTGGACTAATGATTGCGTTTGGAGCAATGAGTAGGCTTAAGGTTTTACGCGGAACAATGAGAGTAATTATATGGATAGTTAGGGGAACGCCTTTAATGCTCCAGGTAATTATAATTTTCTATGTGCCGGGTTTAATGTTTAATTTACCTTTATTGCCAAGAATGATTGCTGTAATTGTGGCTTTTGTTATAAATTATGCTTGTTATTTTGCGGAAATATTTAGGGGTGGTATACAGAGTATATCCAAAGGGCAATATGAAGCCGGTCAAGTATTGGGTATGACGCAGAGTCAAATTTTTTCAAAAGTCATATTGCTACAAGTTATAAAACGTATTGTAGCCCCAATGAGCAACGAAATTATAACACTTGTTAAAGATACTTCGCTTGCAAGAGTTATCGTGGTAGTTGAAATTCTTAAAAAAGCACAAGACTGGGCAGCAAAAGGTATAATTTGGCCGACTTTCTATACTGGTGTATATTATTTAATATTCGTTGGCTTGCTAACCATATTGTTTGGCAAAATTGAAAAGAAATTATCATATTTTAGGGTGTAATATATGGAATTTTTAAAGATAAGCAACGTTTATAAGAATTTTGAGAAAACGGAAGTATTGAAGGACGTTTCAATCAATGTACAAAAGGGACAGGTTGTTTCTATTATAGGTCCTTCCGGCAGTGGTAAATCTACACTTTTAAGAATTATCAACTTCTTAGAAACGGCGGATAGTGGAAAAATGGTTTTAGACGGCGAAGTTTTGTTTGAAGGTGGCAAAGAAAAAAAGGACGACGAAATGACTTTAAGAAACAAACGTCTAAACTTTGGGCTTGTGTTTCAATCTTTTAACCTTTTCCCTCAATACAACGTTTTACATAACGTCACTCTCGCTCCATCGCTACTATTAAAAGATGAATTAAAGGGATATAAAAAAGAATTAAAATTAAGGGTAAAGAATAAAGAGATTACTCGTAAAGACGCGAAGCAATTATTTTTAGCAAAAAAGCAAGACGGAAAGGAACGCATAGAAAAAGAAGCGTACGAACTTTTAGAAAAGACAGGGCTTACCGAAAAGGCAGAAGCATATCCTTGCGAGCTTTCGGGTGGACAATGTCAACGTGTTGCAATTGCGAGAGCGCTTGCGCTAAAACCCAAGGTTTTATGCTTTGACGAACCTACTTCGGCACTCGATCCCGAACTTACGGGCGAAGTATTAAAGGTTATTCGCTCTCTTAAAGGTGAAGATAGAACAATGATAATCGTCACGCACGAAATGGGCTTTGCAAAAAAAGTTTCGGATAAAGTGGTGTTCCTTTTCGACGGTGTGGTTGAAGAAGAAGGCTCACCCAAAAAGGTTTTCGATAATCCTAAGTCCGAAAAACTTGCACAATTTTTGTCAAGTGTATCTCAAAAGGATGGTGAATAAAAATGTCTAATGATATGAAAGGGGCGCATTTAGAACTGTACAAAGTGATATTATCACTAAAAAGCGAAGAAGATTGCAAAATCTTCTTTGAAGATTTATGCACGATGAAAGAACTTGATTCTATGGCACAAAGAATTCAGTCGGCAAAACTACTTTTAAAGGGTGAAACTTACGAAAAGATTATTGCTAAAACGGAAATATCTTCAGCAACGTTATCAAGAGTTTCAAGGTGTGTAAAGTACGGCGAAGGCTACAAAAAAATATTAGGAGAAAACCGTGATTAACTTCACGGTTTTTATTTTTTTTGTCGAAAGGGGGTAGGTTTTACGTAAAATTATTAAAAAAATCATTGAAATTAAAGGTAAAATATATTATACTAATTAAGTCGATTGTTCCTAAAAAGGTTTAACGCAAGATGGATATTGAAATAAAAAGTTTTATAAACTTAATAAAAGAAAAGACGGGGATAAGCGTTGAATTAGAAGAAGCGCCCGTTTTAGGTATTGCCAAAGAAAATCCGTTTGTAGACGGAAGTTTGGGCAAGACCTTTTTTAGCGTTAAAGTTAAAAACGAAAGCCTTTGTTTTTCAATTTTAGGGGCAAGTGAAGTTGAGAAAACTTACGCAAACCTTATTTTAGAACTTGCCGAAAGTAGTTTATATAAGGAAGTTGAACTAACCTTTTCGGAATTCTATAAAGGCGCGCTTTACGGCGAGTTATCTAACGTAAAACTAAGAAAATACGTAAGCAAGTTCGGTATTCCCGAAACGCCTTGCTACGTTATGATTTTAACCTGCGAAAAGGGAAATCTTTCTGATGCCGAAAGCGTTATCGATAACTATGGCGAAAGTCAAAACGACGTTTTAGTACAAATCGAAAAGGGTAGAATTGCGCTTGTAAAATTTGTGGACGATAAAACACGCGATTATCGTTCTTCGAGAGAGTACGCTGAATTTTTAGTTCAAACGGTGTATGAAGAAACGGGTGTAGATTTAAGCGTTGCAATCGGTGGAACGGTTGATAACGTTTACAGTTTATCCAAGTCTTGCGGGCAAGCGTTTGCAGTTTTAAGAATGACAAACGACGTGTCTTTACGCGGTAAGATACACGCATATAACGAATACACGCTCTTTAAGATTTTAGAAGATATTCCAAAGCACAAAACGGGCGAGTATTTAGACGCGTTATTAACCCCTTCTTCAAGAGAGATATTTGCCGACAAAGAACTATTAGAAACTGCCGAAGAATTTTTAGAAAACAGTCTTAACATCTCCGAAACGGCAAGAAAACTATACTTACATAGAAATACTTTGACTTATAGGCTTGAAAAAATCGAAAAGGGAACGGGGCTTGATATAAGAAAGTTTTCTGACGCAGTCACGTTTAGAATAATGTGGGCTTTAAGCGTATTTTTGAATAAATAATTTTTGGGGAATTTATGAAAATTCAAGAAAGACCAAAACTAAAGAAAATCATTGCGGTTGTCGTGGGAGTTCTACTGATAACCGCGTCCTTTTTTTGCGGTTTTTTCATTAAAGACTGTATAAACGGCAGAGATATTTTATCCAACAACGAGATTTTAAATTACCTAAACGAATACGGTGTTTTCAACACGGATACTTTAGAACTTGAAAAGTTTTCGGTAAGCGAAATAACAAGGTCTTTCGTTGAAAACCTAAACGATGATTACGCACACTACTACACCAAAGAAGAATATGAAAAGATAAAAGACAACGCGGACGGCGAGTATGAAGACGTAGGGATAAGCGTTTTTGCCGATACGTTCAAGGTTTATAAAGTTGATATAAATTCGCCCGCGTATCACGCCGGTGTTTTAGAAAACGATATTGTAAAAAGCGCCGAGTATAATGGCAAAATAAAGACGTTTAGTAAGCAGGGCGATTTTAAGGATTTTGTTAAAGAAATTCCTGAAAACGTAGAGTTTAATTTAGTGATAGAAAGAAAAGGGTCTCTAAAGAGACTAAAACTTTCTAAGCGAGATTTTATCTTGACTTACGTTTATTACCAAGATAGTGAAAAAGCGCTTGCGTATTTGAGCGATGGCGACAAAATAAAGTTAACTGAAACGGATAAAAGGGTAGAAGAAATACCTAATGACACCGCATACGTTAGTTTACGTCAGTTTGAAGGAGATTGTGCTAGTCAATTAGAAAACGTTTTAGAATACGCGGTAGAAAACGGAAAGACTAAACTTATTTTTGATTTAAGATTTAACGGTGGCGGATACATGACGGCTTTAGAAGACGTCTCCTCTATTATGATAAACGTCAAAGAAAATTCTTCTTCCGTAATAACCTATTCTATGAACGCAAAGGGCGAGTATACCCCGTATACCGCTTCAAGAAGCGGATACGTTAGCGGAATAGAAAAGATTTCCGTATTAGCAAACGAATACACCGCTTCGGCATCAGAGTGTTTAATCGGTGCAATGCTTTACTATAAAAACGGCTTTGATGAAAGCAGATTAATTATAGAAAATTCTTCGCTTTTGGACGGCAAAGCCAAAACTTACGGAAAGGGAATTATGCAAACCACCTTTCCGTTATCAGATGGCGGAGCGCTAAAACTTACCACAGCGATAATTTATCAGCCTGACAAAACCACGTGTATTCACAAGTCGGGCATTACCGCAAGCGGACAAAACGCCCTACTACGAGAAGACGGCAATGCAATACTTCGAGCAAAGCAAGTGCTTGCATAAATTTAAGCCGAAAAATACTTGTTGAGAGAGCGAACGATTTTTTCGTCCGCAAAACCAATGATAGGATTAAGACCTTGAGCCCCTAAGTTAGTGTTAGGGGCTTTATTTTTGCCAAAATTCATAAAGGTTTTAAGAATTGGCGTAAGCGCTTCGGGGTTTAGGTTTTTTAGAGTGCTTGCTATATCGAAAGAATTATTTTTTAGGCTTTCAAAAATAGGCGCGAAATTCTTATCGCCGTATTCTTCTAAGAAAAAATTTAATAAAAATTGTAATATTTCCATAATA
>CAJMCT010000071.1 GCA_905211955.1 uncultured Eubacteriales bacterium
TGATGTAATTAGAAAACTTGTTATATTATCTGAAAAATATATACATGATAGATTTTTGCCAGACAAAGCAATTGATATACTTGATGAAGCATGTTCAAGAATTAACTTAGAAAATAAGGAATTATTCAGATTAGAAATGTTAAAACAAGAATTGGCACAAGTTCAAGCACAAAAAGAAGATGCAGCACAAGCAGATTCAACAGAAGATTATCAAAAAGCAGCAGACTTAAAAACAAAGGAATGCAGACTAATTGAAGAAATCGACCAATTAAATAGTACAATTCAATTAAAAAATCTTACTACACAAGATATTGCACAAGTAATTGAAAGTTGGACTAAAATTCCAGTTAAAAAAATTACAGAAGCAGAAACTCAAAAACTATTAAACTTAGAAAACAATTTACATCAAAGAGTTGTTGGGCAAGATGAGGCAGTTCAAGCTGTTGCCAAAGCAATACGTAGAGGAAGAGTAGGATTAAAAGACCCACAAAGACCAATAGGTTCATTTCTATTTTTAGGTCCAACTGGTGTAGGAAAAACAGAGTTATCAAAAGCTTTATCAGAAATATTATTTGACAATGAAAATTCTTTTTCATCTAAGGTAATAATTTTTTCATTTTGTATTGCACGTCTAATTACAACTTTATTTCCCGCAATATTACTTAAATCAAAAGCGTGCATTGGTTGGCCAAGTTCCAATAAAACAAAGTTTGTAATATCAACTATATTATTTATAGATCTAATTCCCATACGGAATAGTTTTCTCTTAAGCCATAAAGGTGATTCTTCTATTTTGACGTCCGTCACTAAGTGAGAAATATATCTAGGACATAAATCACTTGCGTCGTCTACGACGGAAACTGTGTTTAAAGTAGACAATTCTTTATCACATGAATATGAAAAATCAGGTTCTTTAACAGGCTTATTAAGTACTGCGCCAACTTCCCTTGCCAAACCGAAAATTGATTGACAATCAGGGCGATTTGCCGTCACGTTTATGTCAAACATAACGTCGTCTAAGTCAAGTAATTTCTTAACGTCTTCACCGAGCGGGAAATTTTCGTCTAATATAAGTATTCCGTAAACGGACGCGCCTTTATACCAATCGTCGGTAATCCCTAACTCTTCTCCACTACAAAACATTCCATAAGATGGAACACCGCGAAGATTGCCAGTTTTAATCTTATCGCCATTATAAAGAGTTGAGCCGTCAAGCGCAACGGGAACTACCGCACCAACAAAAATATTGGTTGCAGCGGTGACAATTTGCAATTCCCCGTATTTACCTGCATCAACCTTTGTCACCGATAATTTATCGGCATTAGGGTGTTTTTCTATTGCGATAATTTTACAAGTGACGATTTTATCAATCTTTCCTGCGGTGTAGATCATATCTTCCACTTCAAAACCGCATGAAAAAAGTTTGTTTTTAAGTTCTTCAGGTGAACAATCTATATCAACGTAATCTTTAAGCCAAGATAATGGTGCTTTCATTTTATTATCTCCTATTGAATTGTTTTAAGAATTTAACGTTGTTTTCAAATAACGTTCTTATATCGGATATACCGTATTTAATCATTGTAATACGTTCAATTCCAAGTCCAAAAGCAAGCCCAGAATAAACGGAAGAATCAATACCGCTAGTTTCTAAAACCTTTTTATTTACAACGCCTGCGCCTAAAATTTCTATCCACCCCGTACCTTTACACAAACTACAGCCTTTTCCGTGGCACTTACAACAAGTGACGTCTACTTCTACGCTCGGTTCGGTAAACGGGAAAAACGAAGGACGGAAACGTGTTTTAGTATCGCTATCAAACATTATTTTAACAAATTCGTCAAGCAAACCTTTTAAGTCGCAAAGCGAAACACCCTTATCCACAACCAAGCCTTCAATTTGATGGAACATCGGCGAGTGAGAAGCATCATCGTCTGCACGATATACTCTACCTGGACTTAAAATTTTAATGGGAAGGTCGCCCTTTTCCATGGTTCTAACTTGTCCTGGAGAAGTATGCGGACGAAGAAGAATATTATCACCAAAATAGAAAGTATCTTGCATATCTCTTGCAGGGTGATCTTCAGGTATATTTAAGGCTTGGAAACAATAATAATCGGTATCGATTTCAGGGCCTTCAAATATTTCAAAACCTAAACCCGTAAACGCATCTATAATTTGGTTTTTAACGATGTTTAAGGGGTGAATACTGCCAAGTTGTTGGGTTTTTCCCGGCAAAGTGACGTCAATTTTCTCTTTTTCATATTTTTTCAATAATTCAAGTTCTTTAATAGACTTTTCTTTTTCGGCAAAAATAGTTTCAACTTCGTTTTTTAGGTCGTTAACCATCTTACCAAAAGCCGAACGTTCTTCTGCCGGTATGTCTTTCATACCACGAAGAAGCGAAGTCACTTCACCGTTTTTACCAATAAAAGTGACTTTGATTTCGTTAAGTGCTCTACTTGAATCAATATCTTTGATGCTTTCGATTGCTTTCTCTTTGATTTTAATAAACTTTTCTTGCATTTTTCTCTCCTAAAAAAATAAAATGCGCCCTAAAACATAGGGCGCATAATTTAGCGCGGTACCACCTAATTTCGGTTAAATAAATAACCCTTAAACGTTCTTTAACGGAAACGACACGACATAGCCTACTAAATTAATCGTTCGGTATGCAACTCCGAAGTGAATAACGTAAATTTTGATTAAAAAATCTTTCAGCCTAAGGATTTTTCTCTCTTAAATCGCCATATAATACGTCTGTCTTCATCACAGCTTTTTAAGATTATATCAAAATGAATAAGAAAAGTCAACAAATTGCATGCTTTTAGGCGTTTTATAATTAAAATAACTTGCCGTTTAAATATATTTCGGGAACTTTTCCAACAAGAACTGCTTCACTAATTAAAATTTGAGAATTGTTTTCAAGAACTTTACCGCCTCCTATCATCTCAACCCTAACTTTTACCAAAACGTTTAAGTATAAACTATGTAAAGTTTGGTTTATCCCCACTGACTTAAATTCACCGTCAAAAACAGTGTCAACTGAAGATATACTTATTGATTTAAAGTTTACCTTTTTCCCGTATCCTGATAAAAATTTCAAGCCTGAAAACGCCATAAAAGGTAGGTCTATACCATCATCTAATTTCTTTTGCAATAAATTTTGGGTTTTAAGTGCGACCTCAGATTTTAACGCATTGATTTTTTGCGTATGCGACTTCATAAGCACTATTTCTCCCAAATCGTTTTTTTCTACAGTGATAAACTCTGAATAATCATCATTTTTTTGGATTGAATTTTTTGATGCTTTATTTATTGATTCCAGCGAGTACTGTTCAATCTTTGACGAAAGTACGAAATAAACGCTATCAGTCACGGCAAATCTATAGTAAAGAATTAAGCCAACAATAATTAAAAAAGCCGTTATAAGCCTAAAAAAGCGCCTTTTAGGTTGTTTTTGGCGCTTTTTATAATACAATTTTTCACTTGAGCATTCTATCATGCTAATATTATATTAGACTTAATTCTTTTTAGACCTTGCCTTAAATATTAATGCAATTAAATAACCAAACACGATAGCAGCGGTAATTCCCATGCCTGCGGCTGTAATTCCGCCTGTTATCGCCTTAAAAAGACTAATTTTAGCACCTTTAATTGCCCCGTCTGCAAGTAAATAACCAAAACCACAAATGGGAACTGTTGCTCCAGCGCCTGCAAAATCAACGACGTATTGATAAAGCCCCACCGCTTGTAATACAACACCTGCAAGTAAAAAATATACAAGAATTCTTCCAGCGGTAATCTTAGTGTAGTTAATTAGCAGTTGTGCAATCGTACATATTGCACCGCCAACCGCAAAAACCTTTAATAAGGTTAGTAAAACTTCTAAAACCATAATTAAATCTCCAAAGAAACGGCATGCGCAATACCCGGAATGCTTTCGCCTTGTTGAGAGGAAAGCGAAGATAAAAGCGCTCCCGTTGCCATCAATAATACTCTTTTTAACTTTTTTTCAATCATTTTTTTATAAATATACGAACTAAACACTACCGCACTACACCCTGCACCGCTTGCGCCTTGGTATTCGTCTTCACAAAGGTTAAATATTAATTCACCGCAATCTACGTGTTGCTTTTCAACGTCAAGCCCCTTTTCCCAAGTTAAGTCCTTAAAAATTCTCGTTCCAAGTGTTCCTAAATCGCCAGTCACTATTAAATCGTAATAATTGGGCGTTAGCCCTGTGTTTTTAAAGTGCGTAAGCAAAGTGTCTGCGGCGGCAGGAGCCATCGCTGCTCCCATATTATTTACGTCTAAAACACCGTAGTCTACAACCTTACCAATAGTGGCGTTAGTTATTTTTACACCGTTTCCTTTTGAACTTAAATAACAAGCACCTGCACCTGTCACCGTCCATTGTGATAAAGGCGGTCTTGTACAACCTAATTCTAAAGGATATCTATACTGACGTTCTGCCGAAGAAAAATGACTACTAGCCCCGCAAAGAACGTTATTAAAATGTCCTCCGTCAATAAATGTTGCACCAAGTAATAAACTTTCTGTAAATGTAGCGCAAGCATTGTAAACACCCAAATATCCCGAACTAAAATTACGCGCCGAAAAGGTTGAAGAAATAATTTGGTTAAGCAAATCTCCAGAAATTATACAATCAACTTCTTTTTCTGATTTTCCCGATTTTTTAATCGCATTTTTTAGTGCCGTATAAAGCATTTTGCACTCGGCTTTCTCAAATGTGTTTTCGCCAAACATATCGTCAAAGGATTTAGTATCTATATAGTCGCTAATACTTCCACTGCTTTCTTTTGGTCCGCCCACGGAACTCGTTGCAATAATAACCGGATTATTTTTAAAATAGATTGTTCTCATAAATACACCTAAAACAAATATGCTACGTAATAAATTAACCCAACCAAAACACTGCTTGCTATACCAAAAACAATAATTGGTCCTGAAACTAAAAACATTTTTGCGGCTAATCCGTAAATATATCCTTCAGTCTTAAATTCCATTGCGGGCGACACTACAGAGTTTGCAAAACCAGTAATAGGAACGATAGACCCACCGCCCGCATATTTACCTATTCTATCGTAAACACCAAGACCGGTTAAAAGCGCACCTAAGAATATCATTATCATTGAAACGTAAGAAGATAATTCGTCTCCAGAAAGGTTAAAGGCATATGTTAATAAATATCTAAAACCTTGCCCAATTAGACATATAACTCCGCCTACCCAAAAAGCACGAATAAGCGAGCGAAACTCTTTTGTTTTTGGCGAAATTTTCTTGACGTATTCAAGATAATTTTCATTTATAAAATCTTTATTTTGCATAAAAATAATATGGGTTAATTTTTATTTTTTTATGTAAAAATTTAAAATGAAAAAAGCAAGCCACAAAAA
>CAJMCT010000072.1 GCA_905211955.1 uncultured Eubacteriales bacterium
TGCCTTTTCAATTACGCCACCACCGATACATTTATCGCCTTGATAGAATACTGCGAACTGACCTTCGGTGATTGCACGTTGTTTTTCTTCAAAGTCTACCCTAATAAAATCGTCGCAAAATTCAATCCTGCATTTTTGTTCAGGTTGACGGTATCTAAACTTGCCCGTGCATTCTATAATCTTTCCTTCCGGCTTTGAAGGAATAAAATTCATTTCCTTCATAATAAGCCCTTTGCTATAAAGTTTTTCTTCTTCGCCGTGAGCAACGTATAGAATATTATTTTTTAAATCCTTTTCGATAACGAACCAGCGAGTGCCATCGTCGCCTTTTTGCCCGCCTATGTTAAGTCCGCGCCTTTGCCCTATGGTGTAATACATAAGCCCTAAGTGTTCGCCAAGCACCTTGCCGTCGTAAGTCATAATCTTTCCTTTTTTTGCAGGAATATACGTTTGCAAGAACTTTCTAAAATTACGCTCGCCTATAAAACAAATACCTGTGGAATCTTTTTTGGTAGCAGTTGCAAGTCCATGTTTTTCGGCAATGCGCCTAACTTCGCCTTTCTCAAGTTTCCCAAGTGGGAACAAAACCTTATCTAATTGGCTTTGTGATAATTGATTTAGGAAATACGTTTGGTCTTTGCCTTGGTCTTTGGCTTTTAATAGATAGTGCGTATCTCCGTCGTGCAAAATATCGCAGTAATGCCCCGTTGCGATATAGTCCGCACCAAGTTCTAACGCCTTTTCTTTAAAATCCTTAAACTTTATTTCCCTATTACATAAAACGTCTGGATTTGGGGTTCTACCTGCCTTATATTCGGCAAGGAAATAAGAAAACACCCTATCCATATATTCTTTGGCAAAATTAACTGAATAGTACGGGATACCGATAGCGTTTGCGACACGACGAACGTCGGCGAAGTCTTCTTCGCCGGTGCACGCGCCACACTCGTCCTTTTCTTCCCAGTTATTCATATAAAGTCCGATTACGTTGTAGCCTTGCTCTTTTAAGAGAAGTGCTGCAACCGAACTGTCCACGCCGCCACTCATTCCGACGACAACGGTTTTTGCCATTTGTTGCTCCTTGTTTTTAACTATTTTCCCAAAGCCTTTTTAACTTCTTCAAAATAGCCTAGATTGTCTAATCTTTTATAAATTTGGTCGCCTATAATATCGTAAGCATACGCTAAGAAGTGGGTTGCATCTTCTTCGCCGTCAACCGTCATTTTTAAGAACCTATACGGAGTTTTGCCTTCTTTCATAAGTTCGATATCTTCGCTTGTAGGCTCTAAGTTATAATCTTTAAAAACTCCGTCCATAGAAGAAAAATATTCTCTTAGGTTAAAATACTTTTCGCCAAACGCTTCTTGCATTGTCTTTTCTAAAAGCGCGCGCTCCGACTTGTTTTCGGTATGAAGCCCTACTACGAGATAACGGTCTTTATTAGTCGTTTGATGGTCGATAAGTTTGTTTATTTGAGAAACCAAAACGTCTGGATTACGAACGCCGTTTTCATCTTCCCAACCACCGTTGGTGCCGATAAAGATTACCGCAACGTAGTCTAAATATTTGGAGTTCGCGGAAGTAATAATTTTAGTGCCTTTTTTAACTAAAACTTCTTCGCCTTCAGTAAGTCTTCTAAAAGTATATTTGGGGTCGGGTTCTATCCAGAACGCGCCCGTTTCAATACGGCCTTCCACACCGTTTATCACAACGTTATTAAGTCCGCGAGAGCCGTCGTCTTGCAAAAGGGGTGCAACCTTTCTGCCTTCTTCAGAAGTAAACTCTATGGGAACGGCGGAAATATATTTAGAAATAACGAAGTCTTTTGAAACGACGAACGGAATAGCACCGTTTCTACCAATAATGGTAGCCGTAGTTTCGCCACCTACACCCATGTTTACTACGGGCGGGCAAAAAATTCTTTTCCCGTCAACCATAGCACCGCCAAACACGTTTTGGGAAACGAGTGTTTTTATCCTATTTGCATAAGGGTGGGGTTGCATACACGATTCACATGCACCGTAAGTTAAACTATCCCCCCAACAAACTATACCGGGAAGATATCTTTCAACCGTTTTAACGGCTTCTTCGTATTTATTTGATTGGACCTTTTCCATAATTGTTCTCCCATGCGGAAATTTAACGATTTAATTATAAATTCTAAACCCAAGATTGTCAACGGGAAACGGCAAAGGTTTTGTACTAAAAGTATAGATTTTTGGGTAGTATAGTTATTATTTTTCAAAATACTTGATTATTTTGAATAATTTTGTTATGCTTGTTGTATCAATTAATATAAAAAGACAACAACGTAATTGATAAAGGAGTTCTTTATGCCAGAAGGCACCGTTCCCCTGCTGATTGCCCTTATAGTTTTAATACTTTTATCGGGCTTTTTCTCATCGACTGAAACCGCTTACTCTTGCGCAAACCGAATAAAACTTCGCACTTGGGTAGGAAACGGAAATAAACGCGCCAAAAAAGTGCTTTGGCTTGCCGAAGACAACTACGACAACCTTATAAGCACCATACTTGTAGGGAACAATATTGTAAACCTTACCGCAGCGACACTTGGCACTATATTCTTTGCTAAGATTTTAGCAAGCACGAACGTAGATTATAATCTTATATCGACCATAGCAATAACGGTTGCAGTACTAATTTTGGGCGAAATCACACCTAAGTTTATAGCAAAATCGGTACCTGAAAAAATGGCTATGCTATACTACCCGTTGATAATGCCTTTTTATTATCTTTTCTACCCCTTTAATCTTTTGTTTAAGGGTTGGAAATGGTTGCTCTCTAAAATCTTCCGCTTCAAGACTGAAGACGTTGTCACCGAAGACGAGATTATGACGGTAGTTGAAGAAGCCGAAGAAGACGGTACTATTCGTGAAGACGAAACAAACCTTATCCGCTCGGTTATAGAGTTTGACGACGTGGAAGTTGGGGACATTTTAGTTCCGAGAGTTAATATCGTTGCAGTAGATATAAATTCTTCTATGGAAGATATAAAAAAGATATTTAACCGCGAAGGGTATTCGAGAATCCCCGTTTATAAAGATAGCATAGATACGATAATCGGTACTATACACGAAAAAGACTTTTATAAAGCCTACCTTAAAGGTGCAAAGAATATCAACGAAATTTTACAAAACGCTCTTTACACTACCGAGCATGCAAAAATTTCTAAACTTTTAAAACAACTTCAAAAACAAAAAGTTCATATCGCGGTAGTTCTAGACGAATACGGCGGAACACTAGGACTTGTCACCTTAGAAGACATTTTAGAAGAACTCGTGGGCGAGATTTGGGACGAACACGATCAGGAAATAAACTATATTAAGAAGATTGAAGAAAACCTATACCTTGCAGAAGGCAACGCGCATTTATCAGACGTGTTTGAATACTTCGGTTTAGAAGACGAAGTGGATAATTTTGAAGCTAATACGCTTAGCGGTTGGGTTATTGAAAAACTTGGCGAAATACCGAGAACGGGCAAAAAGTTCAACTTTAACAACCTTGACATTGAAGTGACCAAGTCAACCGTTAAAAGAGTACTTCAAGTAAAAATTACAGTAAACGAAAAAATAGACGAAGAATAACGCCAAACGCTTGGCGTTTTCTTCTCTTTACACCCGTGGCGCAACTGGATAACGCACCAGATTCCGATTCTGGAGAATACAAGTTCAAACCTTGTCGGGTGTGCCAAAAAAGACACTCTAACTTAGAGTGTCTTTTTTTATTTTGTAAGTCTACTCTGTAAATTTATGTAATACGCTATTTTTCGCTCGCAGTCGGCAACCTTAGAAGCATAAAAGGTTATCTTTTCCCCGTATTTTAAGCTGAGTTGTTTTTGTTTCTTTTTTGCAAAGCATAGTAAAACACCGCTTGGTATTAAAAGCAAAAGAGAAAAAGCGGTTACAAATATAAACATTAAAGAAAGCACGAAACCCCCGATTGCTAGATACCAAAGTTTTTTTGGTGATGATAGGTTTTTATAATATAAAAGAGAGTCGTAGTTTTTCTTTTTCTCGTAATATAATTCGTTGGTTTTTTTACTAAATTCTTCTTTTAATTCTTCAATAAAAACACTATCTTCAGTATCTAAATCAATTTTATCTAAATCAAAACTAAACTTTTGATTACAATATTCGCATAAAAATACTTCGTCTTCTACCATTTGATATTTTTTAGAACCACAATGCGGACAACTTAAACTACCGTATTTCATTTTCAAATTTTTCTCCCATTTTTCTTGTCGGAAAGTCTACCTTATATTCTTCCCCATTACAAGTAACGTAAAGTCTTTTTCTAATTTTCAAAAGTGCTAATGCAAGCGGAAAAATTCGTTTTAAACAAATTATTGCGTACTCGCTACAAGACGGTATACACTTGCACGTTCTTCTCGTTTTATCTTTTGCCCTTGCTTGATAGCATTTTACGACCATAATTAAGCAAAATCGTAAATGCGTTTCTATTATAAAGAGAATAGAAAATGCGCAAAGCATTATCTTCAAAGATAACCCTACCGCTAGTAACGTTAAAAAATATATTGCACTAAACAACAAAAATGGCAATATAACGAAATATGCCGTTACTTGCCATTTTTTTGTTTTTGGTCTAACTAGGACTCTTGAAGTTACTATTTGTTCGAGTTTCTTTTGCCGTTTGTATTCTTTTCTTATTAACTCAATGTCCTTTCCCATAATTATTTTTTCGTGTTAGCAAAAGAAATGCAACCAGCCTTTGCAGGCATTTCGTAAGAAGGATCAATTTTTTTAATTTTTTCAGCATAAATTTCTGCATCGCCCTTCACAGCCCATCCATACCATTTTTGTGACAACGAAACGTATTCCTTCCAAGCAACTACTGCAAGAGATTTGCTCTTTGGATCAGCAACATAAAGAGAGTCAAGCAAGTTACCAACTTCTTTAATAGTTGACATACCACCTTTACCGCAACTAGTAATTGCACCATTATCAAAAACCTTTACATAACTATCGCCAATTTTAGTTTCATGATTTTTACCGTTCATATACCTGTTTAACGCCCAGGTTTCTGGAACGAAACTATTAACGATTTCTTCGATAGAAGTAAGTTGATCTTCTTTCGACATTTCGGAATCCTTTACAAGTTTAATTGCAGGAATAACCGCTTTGCAAAGATTTGCAAACTTTGAAGGGATTTCGATGTTCTTTCCTTCATAAAGAGAATAATAAGCATAAAAATATTTTGCTTCACCGTTTTGCGGATCTTCTTCTCTTACCTTGCTGTAATACGCTTTTGCATCCTCGCTGTTGTCTTCTGCCCTTGCTTGTCTAGCAAGTTTTAAGTATTTGTTTTCTTCCATAATTTTTCTCCTTTGCATAATATTATTTTACTATGTAATATTATTATAGTAACAA
>CAJMCT010000073.1 GCA_905211955.1 uncultured Eubacteriales bacterium
AAACACCCCCCTTTTGATTTTTTTCCAAACGCCAAAGCAATAGTAGAATAGGTAAATAAAAAAATCAACTGCTATATGACAGGAAAGGTACAAGCAAAAACTAATTTTTAAGCCTTTTTAATCATAGATATTAAAAGTAATTAAATTTAGGGGGAATAGAATGTTTTTAGAGTTTTTATCGTACGTTTTTGGAAAGATTATATTTTTTACAGGCAGTATTATAAACGGTTCGTCTTATCCAAAACCGCTCTCTGCGGAAGAAGAAAAAGAAGCGCTTAAAAAAATGAAAGAGGGCGACAAAAGTGCCAAAGATAAACTTATAAACCACAACATGCGATTAGTAGCGCATATCGTAAAAAAGTATAACGGCGCGGCTGAAACGGACGATTTAATATCGGTAGGAAGCATAGGTCTAATTAAGGCTATAAACAGTTTTAGTGAAGAAAAGGGAACGGCGCTTGCAACCTATACGGCAAGGTGTATAGAAAACGAGATATTAATGCTACTTCGTGCAAACAAAAAGTATAAAAACGACGTGTCTTTATCAGAGTGCGTAGGAAGTGATAAAGACGGAAATGAACTAACGCTCATGGATATACTTTGTGAAAAAGAAGACGTGGTTTTTGCGAACGTAGATAGGAGTATAGAAAGAGAAAAGTTTTTAGAGTTTATTAAAAACAACCTAACGAAAAGAGAGTATACCGTGCTATGTTTAAGGTACGGTCTAAACGGGGATAGGAACTACGCGCAAAGAGAAGTAGCCAAGTTATTAAAGATTTCCCGCTCGTACATTTCGCGCATAGAAAAGAAAGGTATAGAAAAGTTAAAAGCGTGTGTCAAAAACGGAAATTTTTATTGCTAAATGATGTTTTATATGGTAAAATAAACGTAAAGGATGGTGTTTATGGATAAAAAACTTGCAGTAGTTGCCATAATAATAGAAAATCCCGATTCAGTAGAGAAAGTAAACGCACTTTTACACGAATATAGGGAATACGTTATAGGCAGAATGGGCTTGCCACATAGGGAAAGAAAGGTTTCGGTAATAAGTATAGTTATAGATACCACCCAAGAACTTATAAACGGGCTATCTGGCAAACTCGGTATGATAGACGGTGTAAAAAGCAAGGTTTTAACCACTAAATAGTTATGGGAAAAGGTTTTACTTTTATAAGCGGTGCGACGGGCGGAATAGGTAAGGCAATGGCAAAACTTTCGGCCAAAAAAGGCTATGACCTTTTTGTTAGCGGAAGGAGTTGCGATAAACTTGAAAGCCTAAAAAAAGAACTGCTTGAAATAAACGATAAAATAACCGTTCACTATTTTGCTTGTGATTTAACTAGCGAAAATAGTAGAAAGGAAATGCTTTTTTATATAGACGAACTCGGCTTAAAGATTGAAAGGATAGTAAACGTTGCGGGTGTTGATACCCAAAAAGCCTTTACCGAATACACTACCGAAAAGGTGTTGTTTCAAATAAGGGTAAACGTAGAAGCCACGGTATCTTTAACGCACGAACTATTAAAAAGGCGCACGGAAAAGATAGAGATACTAACTGTTAGTAGTATGAGCGGTGTGTCTCCAATGCCGTACTTTGCGCTATATTCTGCAACCAAGTGCGCGCTAACAAGTTTCTTTACTTCGCTTCACTACGAATTAAAGGGCAATGCGAAGGTGACTACTATACTTCCGGGTGGGGTATACACTCGCCCAGACATTATAGAAGATATAAAAAACCAAGGTGTATGGGGCAAGTTATCTTCTAAATCACCAGAGTACGTTGCCGAAAAATCTTTCAAGGCATTGTCAAAGAACAAGATAAAGTATATACCGGGACTTTTTAATAGGGTATTAAACTTTTTAATGAAACTCGTACCTAAAAGATTGGTTTTAGGGTTTATTGCGAGAAGATGGAAAAAGATTACAAAAGACGCTTTTTAAAATAAGCAAAAAGGGGATAACAAATGAGTTTAGCGGATAAAATTTTTATTCAAAACTGTACCGACATTATCGAAAACGGATTTAGCGACAAGGACCTTCCCGTCCGCCCAAGATGGCTTGACGGAACGCCTGCGCACACCGTTAAAAAGTTTTGTATCGTTAATAGATATGATTTAACCAAAGAATTTCCAATACTTACGTTGCGTCGTACGGCGTTCAAGTCGGCGATAGACGAAATACTTTGGATATGGCAAAAAAAGAGCAACAACGTTAAAGACCTTAACTCGCACATTTGGGATAGTTGGGCGGACGAAACGGGCTCTATCGGTAAGGCGTACGGCTATCAACTCGCGCAAAAGCACAAATATAAAGAAGGCGAATTCGACCAAGTGGATAGGGTTTTGTTCGACTTAAAAAACAATCCTTCTTCAAGAAGAATTATGACGAACATTTATAACTTCCAAGACCTTAACGAAATGCATTTATATCCTTGTGCATATTCTATGACGTTTAACGTTTCAGGAAACGTGCTTAACGGTATACTTAACCAAAGAAGCAACGACGTAGCCGTTGCAAATAACTGGAACGTAGTGCAATATGCAGTACTATTACATATGCTTGCACAAGTTTCCAACCTTCAAGTTGGCGAACTCGTTCACGTAATAGCGGACGCGCATCTTTACGATAGGCATATTCCCGTCGTTAAAAAGATGATGCAAAATCCACAATTTGAAGCGCCAAAACTTATAATCAATCCCGACGTAAAAGATTTTTATAAATTTACGGTAGACGACTTTAAGTTAGAAAATTACCAATATAACAAAATAGAAGAAAAATTTGAGGTTGCAATATAATGAAAGCGATAGTTGCAGTAGATAAAAATTGGGGAATAGGCAAAAAGAACGATCTTCTTTTTGAACTTCCCGAAGATATGAAATTCTTTAGAAAAACCACCTTAAATAAGGTAGTAATAATGGGTTCTAACACCTTAAAGTCTTTCCCAGGTGGAAATCCCTTAAAGAATAGAACGAATATCGTTTTATTTCCTGGCGGTGAAAAAAGAGAGGACTGCTTAATCGTTGATAGTATGGATGAACTAAGAGAAACCCTTAAAAACTTTAATACGGACGACGTTTTCGTTATAGGCGGAGCAATGTTTTATAAAACCATGCTCCCGTATTGCTCTGAAGTATTAGTGACTAAGGTCGATGCGGACGGCGGTGCAGAAGTTTTCTATGAAAACTTAGACCAAAAGCAAGAGTGGTCTTGCGTGGAAATAAGTGACCCCGTAGAAACTAACGGATACACCATAAGATTTACCACCTACAAAAATTCGGACGTAAAAGAACGAAAATGAAAATAAAAAAGAGCAAGGCGATTTGCCTTGCTCTTTAACTTTTGTTTTTAATTAGTTAATTTCCCTAACTCTAATAATACCGTCGATAGTAGAAAGTTTATCCAAAACTTCTTGTGGAACAATGCTTTCAACGTCTAATAGAGTGACTGCATATTCACCGCGAGATTGGTTAGACATATTGCTAATGTTAATACCGCTATTTCCAAGAGCGCCAGTCACTTGTGCTAAAAGGTTGGCAACGTTTTTGTGAAGAACTACTAATCTAACGTTGGTAGTTCTAGGCATTGAACAAGCAGGGTAGTTAACCGAGTTGACGATATTGCCGTTTTCAATATAATCGATAAGTTGTTTTGCCGCCATAACCGCACAGTTGTCTTCGGCCTCAGGAGTAGAAGCGCCAAGGTGGGGTATGCAAATAATATTGTCAACACCGATAATTTCGTCTGCGGGGAAGTCGCAAACGTATCTGCCGACCTTACCGCTTTCAACTGCTTTAATAATATCCGTGTTATCTACTATTTCGCCCCTTGCACAGTTAATAATAACAACGCCGTCTTTCATTTTGCGGATAACACCTGCATTGATAAGACCTTTGTTTTGTGCGGGGATATAGGGGATATGAATAGTGATATAATCACAAGTCTTAAAGATTTCGTCAAGTTCTTTAACGACGTTTACTTGTCTTGAAAGTTTAAGAGCCGCGCTTACCGAAAGGAAGGGGTCGTAGCCGTAAACTTGCATATTTAAGCCGACTGCCGCATTAGCGACGTTAGCGCCGATAGCACCAAGACCGATAACACCGAGTTTTTTGCCTTCGATTTCACCGCCAACAAAGTTAGACTTGCCTTTTTCAACAAGTTTTCCTACTTCTTCGCCTTTACCTTTCAAGGTGTTAACCCAAGAAATAGCGTCAACTATTTTGCGTGAGCCAAGTAAAAGAGAAGCAACTACTAATTCTTTAACAGCGTTTGCGTTAGCACCGGGGGTGTTAAAAACTACAACGCCTTGTTTTGCATATTCGTCAACGGGAATATTGTTAGTGCCTGCACCTGCTCTTGCAATAGCAACAGTATTGTTATCTAAAACGTAATCGTGCATCTTAAAAGAGCGGAGCATAATACCAACGGGTGCTTCCACGTCGTTTGCAATGTTATAGGTGCTATCAAAAATATCGTTAATAACGGGGCTGATAGCGTTTAGAGTTAAAATATTTTTCATTATTTGTTCTCCATTTCAAATTTCTTCATAAAGTCGATAAGTGCTTTAACGCCTTCAACGGGCATTGCATTATAAATCGATGCTCTCATGCCGCCAACGAGTTTGTGACCTTTAAGAGAAGCAAGCCCTGCTTTTCCTGCTTCGGCAACAAACTTAGCGTCTAAATCTACGTTGGGGGTGATGAAAGGAACGTTCATAAGCGAACGGTCTTTTGCGTTTACCTTGTTGGTGTAGAAGTTAGAGTTGTCGATAAAATCGTAAAGCATTTTAGCCTTTTCTTCGTTTATCTTTTGGATAGCTTGTACACCGCCCATTCCCTTAAGCCATCTAAATACCAACATAGACATATAGATAGAAAAGCAGGGTGGAGTGTTGTATAGGCTATCGTTCTTATCTTGGATAGCATAGTTAAGCATAGTGGGGCATTGAGGCATAGCCTTTCCCAAAAGGTCGCGACGAACGATAACGATAGTCACACCAGCGGGGGCAATGTTCTTTTGCGCACCTGCATAAATTAAACCAAACTTACTAACGTCGATTTCTTCTGATAAAATACAAGAACTAAGGTCTGATACTAATGGAGCGTTAGCCTTAGGAAGTTCGGTAAATCTCGAACCGAAAATAGTGTTGTTGTAAGTAAAGTGAACGTAATCAATATCGTCACGGAACTTTATAGTATTCACATCGGGGATATAGGTATAGTTTGCTTCTTTACTTGAAGCGGCAATAGCCATATCGCCAAATCTTGAACCTTCTTCGTAAGCCTTAGAAGCAAAATTTCCGGTCACGATATAGTCGGCTTTTCCTTTTTGTAAAAGGTTTAGTGGGACTGCTACAAACTTGTGCGCTTTTAACGGAAAAAGCTCGCAATATT
>CAJMCT010000074.1 GCA_905211955.1 uncultured Eubacteriales bacterium
AATCGCTAAAAAACCAACCTAAAAGCGTAAAGGAAAACGTCACGCTTATTGCGGTTGTTCAACAAAAAGAAGAATTGCCCGTAGAGTTAGACCTTTATAAAGTAAAGGTTATACACGTAGAGCCTTGCTCACTTTCTAAGGCAAGAAATATTGGTATAGACGCTATTGAAGACCAAAGCGGAATAGTTGCTTTCCCAGACGACGATTGCTGGTATAACGACAAAGTGCTTCCTAAGGCGCAAGAGATTTTAGACGAAGGCTTATACGATTTTATAAGCCTTGGTATTTACGACCCCATAAAGAACCTAGAGTTTGGAAGAAATAGGACCTTAAACGAAATCTGCGAGATAGACCAACAAAACGTGCTAGTAAAACCTATATCCGTAAGCATATTTTACAAGTTTAATAAAAAGGAAGAAATTCCACGCTTTGACGAGTTGTTCGGTGTAGGCACACCTTGGGGAAGCGGTGAAGAAACCGACTTTTTATTAAACCTTATGTATGCCGGCAAAAAAGGGCTTATCAATACTACGGTGACCGTTTATCACGAATGCGCAAGAGAAAAAGACTTCGACGCAAAAGTCACTTATAAATATTCGGTTGGCTTTGCGGCTATGATGATAAAGTCTAAACTTTTAAGGGGACAAGCCCTTGCGTTTAAGATGTATAAAAAACTAAAACTACGTGCAAGGATTGCTATTTTATATTTTTTCTTTAACAGCAAGAAAAGAAAGAACTACATAGCGAGAGTAAAAGGTTTTAACAGAGGCGAAAAAGAAGGCAAAGCCTTTTACAAAAACAAGGTGAAAAATGGTTGACGTTAGTGTCGTTGTAGCGATCTACAACGTAGAAAAATACCTTAGAGAGTGTTTGGAGAGCATATTAAAGCAAGAAGCCAATATGGAAGTAATATTGGTAAACGACGGTGCTACAGATAGCAGTGGCGATATTTGCGATGAATACGCTAAAAATTATCCCAACGTTATTAAGGTTATAAAAAAGCAAAACGGTGGCTTGTCTTCGGCAAGACTTGCGGGGGCAAAACACGTTCAAGGAAAGTACGTTCTTAACGTTGATGGGGACGATTTTTTGAGAGAAGGTATGATAAAGACCTTGATATCTAACGCTGTTCGAGAAGATGCCGACGTAGTTATATGCGCATATAATAACTACAAAAATGGCGAGATTACTTTTAACGAACAATCAATAAAGTTTGAAGGCGTATTTGACAAGGATAGGATAAGAAAGGAAATTGTTCCTAACGTTGTGCCGATGACGGACGATTCGTTATTTTCACCAAACGTTTGGACCAAACTTATCAGAACTAGTTTGTATTTAGACAACCTAAAGTATTACGACGATACTTTGAATATGTCAGAAGACGTTGCTATAACTTTGCCGGCAATTTTAAAAGCGCAAAAATTAGTGGCTATAAAAGAACCGTATTATTTTTACAGGCTAAGCGATACTCAAATGTCTGCAAAGTATAATCCCACTTTTTTTGAAAGCGAGAAAAAAGTAGAAAACACTTTGCGCACGCTTGCCAAAGAAGAAGGGCTTGATTTAGACGAACAAATTAAAAGAAGATATATAAGTTTTGCGTTTTGGCAATCGCAGTTAGCGCTCCGCGCTATTAAAGACAAAAAGCAAAGAAATATTGAGATTAGTAAGTGGTGCGATAATTCTTTTTATAAAGACGTTGATAAATCGCCACTTACCTTGAAAGAAAAAATTAAACTTTTCGTAATAAAACGTAAAATTAAGTTTTTACTTAAAATACTATAAGGAAATCAATAATGGAATTTAAGATTTTTGCGGTCACGCACAAAAAGGTCGATAATTTGGCAGAAGGCAGAACGTTTATAGGGGTTGGGCCTAACAAAAACATAGAAAACGTTGAAGTTTATGATAATACCTTAGATAACATAAACGAAAAAAACCCCAACTTTTGTGAACTTACCGCTCTTTATTGGATATGGAAAAACGATAATTCAGATTACGTTGGATTAGAGCATTATAGGCGTTTCTTTTCAAAAAAAGGACTTTTTAGCACAAGACCTTTAAGAAAAGCCGAACTTCTTAAAAAATTAAAAAAGAGCGACTTAATTATTCCCGAAAGTAGAGTTGGCGAACTTTCGGTAGAAGATTATTATAAAAAAGAGCATTACGTAGAAGATCTATACGTATGCAGGGATATAATTTCGGAAAAATACCCTGAATACCTTTCTGCATTTGATCAAGTTATGAAAAGCAAAAGGGCGTTTATGACTAATATGTTCGTAAGCAAAAAGTCTATAATAGACGCTTACTCTAATTGGCTTTTCGACATCTTGTTTGAAGCCGAAAGAAGAATTGATATTTCGGATAGAGATACTTACCAAAAGCGAATTTTTGGGTTTTTATCAGAAAGACTCTTTAACGTTTATATAATCAAAAACGGCTTAAAAGTTAAGCAAAACAAAATAAACGATTTTGGCGATAAAGGGTACGTTCAAAACAGAATAAGAAAAATCAAAGGATTTTTTTGCAAAAAATAACAAGGAAATATTATGTACGATTATTTAATTGTTGGTGCAGGGCTTTACGGAGCGGTTTGCGCATACGAACTTAATAAAAAGGGCAAAAAGTGTTTGGTTATCGATAAACGTGACCATATTGGCGGAAACGTTTATACCCAAAATATCGAAGGCATAAACGTTCATAAATACGGTGCGCATATTTTCCACACGCACGATAAGAGCATTTGGGAATACGTCAATCAGTTTGCAGACTTTAACAACTACGTAAACGCACCCGTTGCAATCTATAAAGACGAACTTTATAACCTTCCTTTTAACATGAACACCTTTTCTAAACTTTGGGGCATTAAAACTCCGCAAGAAGCCGAAAAGATGATTGAAGAAGAAAAAAAGGCTTACCATATAGACGAGCCTAAAAACTTAGAAGAACAAGCGATAAATCTAGTGGGCAACACTATTTATGAAAAACTTATTAAGGGGTATACCGCAAAGCAATGGGGTAAAAAGTGCACGGAACTTCCGCCCTTTATAATCAAGAGATTGCCCGTTCGCTTTACTTACGACAATAACTATTTTAACGATCGCTATCAAGGTATTCCTATCGGTGGATATACTAATATTATCGAAAAGATGCTTTCGGGGATAGATGTAAGATTAAACTGTGATTTCTTTGAAAACAAAGAAAGTTTAACCGCACTTGCGGATAAAATTATTTACACCGGTCAAATCGATAAATATTTTGACTACTGCTACGGCGCGTTAGAGTATAGAAGCGTTCGCTTTGAAAACGAAGTTTTAGACTGCAAAAACTATCAAGGCAACGCAGTCGTTAACTACACAGAATACGAAGTGCCATATACAAGAATAATCGAGCATAAGCATTTCGAGTTTGATACTGAAAGCCCTAAAACGGTTATTTCTAAAGAGTATTCAAGCACTTGGAAACTTGGTGACGAGCCGTATTATCCCGTCAACGACGAGAAAAACGGTGAACTTTATAAAAAATACTTAGCGCTTTCCGAAAAAGAACAAAACGTAATTTTCGGCGGTAGGCTTGGCCAATATAAATATTACGATATGGACGACGTTATTATTTCGGCGCTTAATAGGTTAAAAACACTTTAATTATGGCAGAAAAAAGTATAGGTAAAAACTACATATACAATCTTTTATTTCAGATTCTAACCCTTATTACGCCGTTTATTACCACACCGTATTTATCCCGCGTACTTGGGGTTGAAGGCATAGGACTTAACAGTTATTGTAATTCTATGGTCTTTTACTTTACCTTGATTGCAGCACTCGGCACAACGGCGTTTGGGCAAAGGGAAGTTGCGGGTGCAGTGGGGAAAGAAGCGAGAAGTAGAAGTTTTTGGGAAGTTTTCTCTTTGAGAATTATCTTCTCGGTTATTTCTTTAGCGATTTATCTCGTGCTCTTTACCGTTATTTTTAAGGAACACGTAATAATCTATCTAATCCTTTCTTTAAACGTGGTTTCGGTTTTCTTGGATATATCTTGGTTCTTCCAAGGCGTAGAAGAATTCGGCATGATAACTCTTCGCAACTCGGCTATTAAAATTTTAGGCATCATTGCGACGTTTATTTTTATTAAAACACCCGACGACTTGGTGCTATATATTTTAATTACCGCAGGGTTTACTGCAATTGGCAACCTTTCACTTTGGATAGGGCTTCCTAAACACATTTGCAAGGTTAAAGACGTTAAGCCGTTTAGGAACATTAAAACGGTATTGCAGTTTTTTATTCCCACCGTTGCCGTTCAAATTTATACCGTACTTGATAAGTCCATGATCGGTTGGTTTACGGCAGGAAGCACCGTCGAGAACGGCTACTACGAACAAGCCGAAAAACTCGTTAAAATGGCGCTTACAGTCGTCACGGCAATCAACGTCGTGTTTATACCAAAACTCACCAGATGTTTTAGAGAAGGGGATATGGACAAGGTAAGAGATTATTCTTATAAGTCTTATCGCTTCATTTGGTTTTTAGGCATACCTATCTTTTTGGGGATATTCGTCGTTGCTGATTATTTCGTGCCTATATTCTACGGCGCAGGCTACGAAAAGTGTACACCGCTTATTAGAATACTAAGTTTAATCGTTTTATTTATCGGAACGAGCGCAGTGACTGGTACGCAATATTTCGTTTCGGTAGGAAAGCAAAACGTTTTAACTTTAACGGTGACGATAGGTGCGGTTGTAAACGTTATACTAAATCTAATATTAATACCGCATTACTACTCGGTAGGCGCAAGTATTGCTACCGTTGTTGCAGAGTTTGTAGTCGCGTTGTTCGGCATAATTTACGTTTGTAAAAAAGACGGGTTTAAGTTATCTAAAATATTTGTGTCGGCTATAAAATACCTTATTGCAGGCGGAGTAATGTTTTTGGCTTTATACTTTATCAAAAAGGCTTTCGACATAACCGTATTAGCACTTATCTTGCTCGTGGTAATTGGCGTTTCAATTTACTTTGTTTGCTTGCTATTATTAAAGGATAAATTCTTACTCGATATACTAAATAAAGTCTTAAGCAAGTTTATTCGCAAAAAGAATAAGGCAGTAGAAGAAAACAATGAAAATAGTTGACGTAAATTCTTGGGATAGAAAATCAGTTTATCAAAATTTTATAAATTACGATACGCCCATTGTATCCCTTACTTCAAGGCTTGACGTAAAGAAATTATTAAAGCACTCTAAAACAACTAAAACGTCTTTCTTTATAAACTTTTTATACGCGGTAATGGTTGCGGTAAACGACGTAGACGCGCTAAAACTTCGCTTTGACGGTGAAAATGTGGTTTTATACGATATGATTGGTGCTGCTTTCGTTGTAT
>CAJMCT010000075.1 GCA_905211955.1 uncultured Eubacteriales bacterium
TAAACCCGTGCCAAATATTCTTTTCGCCCGACTGCACACGTTTCTTCATTTCTTTAACTTCTTGCTTAGAAAGTAAGCCGTTTTGGTTGAATACGCCTGTGCTCTTTTGCAAGTATTCAAGCATCGTAAACTTTTGAGTTTCTTCGCCCATAATTTTGCCCTCAGCCGTCATATACTTGTAGATATTGTTATCACGCCCTGACATATCAAAGAACGCGCGGTCTTTTGCGTGCTTGTCAATATCCGCTTGCGACGAACCTTTTTTAAGACGATATGGAGTATATGCTATGTCGAAAATTACAGGTTGGCTCATGCGGTTTTAATGCCGAGTTCTTTGCAAAGCTCAAAGAATTTTCCTTCTAACGTAATAGTTAAAAGCAAAGTGTCTTCTTCATATGTAAAACATTCTTCATAGCGAAGGTTGTTCATAAGATATTCTAAAATATCGCTAGCATAATCTTCAATCTCAGGATGTTTTAATACAAAGTGACCAAGCACAATTTCTTCAATAGTGCGAGGTTCTTGTTTAAGTAAATAGAGAATCTCATTCTCTTTATTTGCTAAACTTAATAGAAACTCGCATAAGGTCTTGAGCCATTTTTTAGGTTTGTAGTGCCCGTTGCTTGTAATAACAGTTTTGTAAATAGATTTCTTCATAAATTTTTTCTCCTTTTAATTAAATGTTTTTATTGTTTGTCCAGTGGACGAGGGGAAAGGCGGGTATCCCACTTTCCAAGTTGTAAAATGCAGGGGAACTGCATTTTCTTAGCCTGCTACCGAAAACCTTTAGTTGGCTTCCGTTTTGCTTCATAGTTTGCTTTCTACCAAATTGCATGTTCTATCTCCTTTCGATGTTCAAGTATCTTGGTTAGACTTTTGCAGTTTTTATAACCGCTATAATCTAATCCAACGTCTAAAGGCGTCCAATCTTCAATACCATCTAGAAGATGCTTGTTGCTTTGATAAAGGTCGTTTACGATATGCGGATGTGCTTTCATAAACTCATCGAAAGAGAGGATAAATTCGTGTTTTTCCGTTCGGCTATCGATTTCTTTGTCAGTAACTTTAACACGTTCGGTTTTACCACCTTTCTTACCACTTGTTGCACGTAGTTTCGAGAGTTCTAATTTCAGTTTTGCGAACTCAAAAAAACCGTCTACCGGTGGTTTTAATTTGGTAGGTTGCTTGCCGTCGAACGAGTAGGTGCAAAGCGCTCTTAAATAAGCGCCGCTATCTTCGTCGTTCATCAATTTGATAGCTTTATAATACACGTCTAAGAACGCAAAGTGGAGCATCTTTTGATTGTACTTTTTAGGAACTTTTCCTTGCGCTTCAATGCGCTTAACTTCGTTTAGTTCGGATAGAATACAAGCCTGATAATAATCCTCTTGCGGCGTTTTAGGCGTAGCCATTGGTACGTCGTCAAAGACAAAGGCGCAAACGGCTTTAATAAAGCGTCCAATTTCTTCGTCTTCGGCGTTTTTGATTACGTTCCAATACATATTGTAGAACGTAAATCGAGTTAATTTTTTATCCATTTTAATCTCCTTTTTAATTTATTTGCAGAACGTTTATAGGCGCATCTGCATTGCCTTTTTAGTAGCACATAAGCACCACCTCCTTAACTAAATTTTTTACCCTTCACTATTAATGGACACTTGTGAGTGTTCAGTTTAGGTTTTTATAAAAAGTTCTTCCATTATATATCCCTGACTTTTTTGATAAAAAACAACCATTTCTTATCAACGGGTAGATAATTTTTTTGCTTTCCACTTATCAAGCGGTTAAAACGCTGAAAATATTCCACTAAAATTTATCCCTTCACTTATCCAAGGACACGAAACTCGAAACGACATAATCTTGTCATAAATCGCTTCTTTTCGATTAACACCCTTCACTACTAAGGGACATTTAAATCGAAATAGCATAAATTTGACATAATTCGATGTTTTTCCTTTCTAATATCCTATTGCACAATTTTTTGAACGATGGTCCGCAAAAATTTATGTTTTTTAATAAGTCCCTTCAAGAGGTAGGCAGAAGCGTTAGATTGTAACATAAATTTGACATAAAGTACGTTTGCTTCTTATTTATCCCCTCAAGAGGTAGCCAGCTTGATTCGATAGAAACATAAATTTGACATAGTGATTAAAAAGTATCCTTTATCAATCCGTTCACCTAAAAGGGAAATTTATTAGAAAAGACATAAACTTGACATAGGAGAGCAATTAATCCTTTCACTTTTAATCCCTGAATTTGATAGGAAACACATAAAAATGACATAAAAAAAGACGATTGCTTTTAACAATCGTCAAAATTAAATTCAGTTGAGTTCGGGTCTAGCAGTCGTTTTATTCCGTCTGACTTGTCTCTTTCTTCAAGCGCTTTGGCAAGGGCAGTGATTAATTTCTTTTGAATATAATCTACGCTTCCACGATTTAGATTATGGTCTTTAGCGTATTGTCGTATAGATTTTTTCTCTTTAAAGCGCTCCAAAAAATAACTTTTATAGTCCGATAAGGTTGTTTTTAGGCAGGTTTGTATAAAAGATAAATCTTCTACTAGTATTTGAAACTCTTTTTTTGTAACGCCGATGCGAGACTTGTTTTCTTTGCAATACATATAGCGTTCATAGTCTTCTTTAAACCAATTACAGAGGTCTTTTGCATAAGCTAAATAGGTTTTGCTTTGGCGTCTTTCGCGTATTACGTCTATCTTTTTTACGTGCCTGATTGGTCCACGATAACCATCTCCAATAAGCATTTCGATAACTTGTTGATGAAGCTTTTCATGTCCCGTCATTCGACAATATTTTTTAACAGTCTCGCCATTAACTTCTACCTCTTTACAAAACTCTTCATAGGATAAAGCGAAGTATGGGTCATCATGTTTTTTGTGTCTTTGCCTCTTACATATAACTAGTTTTTCGTTTGTTTCAAGGTTGGGAATAACGTCTACGACGAGGAAGGGAAAACCATCGTAACGGGTATAATATCCAGCAAAAACTCTATGCTCTTTTGCTTGCAAGATTTGACCGTTTATGGTTGCCGTTATGTTATCGGATTGAAGTAAAATATCGCAGTAAGTAAAATCGTCTTCACCATCCGATAATTGTATAAATACTTCATGAAAAATTTTATCGTGAACAAAGGACGTTTTTCCTTTTACAGAGGTGCAGTAGTCAAGCTCGCTAATAGAGTATGTGTTGCCGTTTTCAAACTTGCCAACAAGTTGGTTAGGGTAATATGGGTTTCCGTTTTCATCAAAACAAACGGCGCTTCCAAGATTGCCCACGTTATAATCAATAGAAAAGTTATCCTTGTTTGCTTCAAAAACAAGTTTCTCGTCGTTTTCAGTAATCATTTCTATAACGTTGCCTTTAACGTTAACTGTTACTACTTGACCTTGAAATCTTATCAAAGAGTTTTTCATAGTGTAAATAGTCCTTTTCTAGTTTATGTCATCATTATATCAAAGTAAAGGTGACAACATGTGTCATATATTATAAAGTTTTTTAATTTTTATAGCAACAACTTACTGTACAACGCAATGTACACGTCGGGATTATGTACAAGTTTTTTAGGCAAGATTAATAATAGTTTTCTTTTTGCGCTTAGCATATTCTAAAGTTTTAACAGCTCCACCCCAAGAATACATAACGTAAGCAATAACTAAATCGGCTTCATCAACCATCCATTCGTTTCTTTTTAAAATAGCAAATTTGCGAGGAACGCTTTCAAGAGGAGGAAAGATAACGTCGTCATAATGATATTTAGCGAACTCTAACTTAGAGTAATTCTTATCAAGATAAGGTGTAATAAATATAAGTTCAATCTCCGGAAAATTATTTTTCAATTCTTTTAAGGTGCGCAAACACAATCCGTCAAAATCACCATACCCACCTAAGTAAAATTTACAGGTGGGATTTTTTATTATCTCGTCTAGAAGAATATTTTTAAGTTGTTCTTTGACGTCGTTGTTAAACAAACAGTTAGAATGTCCACAAAAGGTAATTATCATTAGAAACCTCCGTTTATAAAATAGTTTACCACAATGAACTATGCATTGAAAAGCGTTCAGCACAATAAACTAAAAATTAAATTGCACAAACTATAATTATTGCAATGAACGTTTATTGTGATAAACGCAAGGAGGCAACTATGAAATTATCTGAAGCGGTAGGCAAAAGGGTGGAGAATTTGCTTGAAGAACGCAACATGACTCAGTATCAACTTTACAAGAACGGAGGAATTCCTCGTTCTACTATTTCCGTTACGGTAGACGGCAAATATAAAACTGTTAAATTAGATACAATATATCAAATCGTTGCAACTTTGGGCATTACGCTCAAAGACTTTTTCGATGACACTTTGTTTGAAGATTTAGAAGATTAATTTTATTTGTATAAATAATGTAAGTCGGTGGCTAAAACCACCGACTTTTTCTATGCTCAAATTCAAATTTTTTATTCGAAAAGTCGAACATTGCTATTGCTTTTTTAATTCTATTATGGTATAATAGAATCAATTATTTATACCAAGGGGTATTTTTATGGCAGCAAACTATAATAAATTGTGGAAATTGCTAATTGACAAGGGCATGACGAAAACCGACTTGCGAATGAAAACCGGTATGTCTACATCTACGCTCGCAAAAATGAGTAATAATGAAAACGTTTCTATGGAGATAATTCTTCGTATATGTGAAATCCTCGAATGCAACGTCGGGGACGTTATGGATGCAACAAAAAAAGAAGATTAAATTTTATAATATGACTGAAACTGTCATATTTACTGTGCTAAAATCTTGTTGATTTTAGCAAATGACTATTTAAGGGTAGATTACGGTTATGATAAAATTAGCAACATTGTTCAGTGGTGTTGGAGCAATAGAAGAAGCATTTGTTAAAAAAGGAATAAAACATAAAATTGTTTTTGCGGCAGACAATGGAGAAAGAGAATGCAAAATCAATGTTGAAGAAGTGAAACAAATTACTTCAAAAATGTCCGTAAAAGAAAAGAACGAGTATATAGAAAAATTGTATTTAGAACTTTCAAAAAAAGAGAACTATATGCAAACGCAATATTGCGCAAACTTTAAGGTTCAAAGTGGACATTATTATCAAGATGTCAGATTTATAGATGGAACTGTTTATAATTCAAATAATTTACAAGACAAAACATTTGAAGTAGTTATTGATGTAGCTATTTCTGGAAATAAGTGTGATGCAGTTACTAAAAATGAAGATAATAGTATTACATATGCTGGTAAAAAATGGTATCAAATAGCTGAAGACGATACTTCAACAACATTAGTTTTAGCAGAAAATTATGGT
>CAJMCT010000076.1 GCA_905211955.1 uncultured Eubacteriales bacterium
TTTTTAGGGTAAAACAATGATAAATACACTTATTGATAAACTCAATGCGTCCACAAAAGAAGAGCGCTTATCCGCCTTAAAAGAACTTTTAAGTATAGAAAAAGATAAGCCGGAAAAAAGAGAGTGCGATGCCAATAACCATATACATACCACCTTTTCTTTTTCCCCACACTCGCCAACAAAATCAGCATATTTAGCATACCGCGCGGGTCTTACTAGCGCAGGCATTATGGACCACGATACACTTGCCGGCGCAGATGAGTTTAGGTCTGCTTGCCAAATGCTTGGACTTGGCGTGACCATTGGTGTTGAACTTCGTTGTAAGTTGGATAGGGGCTTTGGCAAAATAAATAATCCTGACCAAGACAATATTATGTACACCCTTATCCACGGCGTTCCCCCACAAAGCATAAAGGCATTTAACGATTTTTTAGAGCCTTATCGCCAAAAACGTTTTGAACGTGACAAAAAAATGTGCCAAAAGATTTCGGATAAATACGGCAAGTTTGGCATTGAAATTGATTTTGAAAAGGACGTAAAACCCCTATCGCAAGCACACGATGGCGGTACTATTACCGAAAGGCATTTGCTTTTTGCTCTTTCTAAAAAGCTATCGGACAAGTTTGGAAGAACTAAAACCCTTATTGAATTTTTGGAAAATGACCTTGAATTATCAGTTAGCGAGAAGTTAAAGGGTTATTTATTAGATAACGATAACCCACACTTTCTTTACGACCTTTTGGGAGTGCTAAAAGCCGATACAAAGTTTTTCTATATAGAAGCAGACGAAGAACTTTTAACCGCCGAAGAATTGGTTAAAGTTTCTCTTAAATTTGGTGCTATCCCCGCTTGGTCTTACCTTGGCGATATAGGCGACTCGGTGACGGGCGATAAACGAACACAAAAGTTTGAAGACGATTATCTTCCTGAACTCGGCGCTGCCGTTAAAGAAATTGGTTTTCAGGCTTCGGCTTATGCCCCTACGAGAAATACACCTAAACAACTAGAAAAACTTTTAATTACCGTAAAAAAACATAATCTTTTGCAAATTAGTGGCGAAGATATAAACACACCTAGGCAAGCATTTACTTGCCCTATACTTGCCCGCCCTGAGTTTAGGCATTTAACAACTTCTACTTGGGCACTTATCGGTCACGAAAAGTTGTCTTTAGAAAAAGGTTTAGAGTACGGAATTTTTGGCAAAAAAGCCATAGAAGAATTTCCCGACTTGCAAGCCCGCATAGAACACTATGCAAAAATCGGCAAACAAACAGTAAATTAAGTTTTTAGCAATAAAAAAACACCAACCACTAGGTTGGTGTTTTTTGTTAAATTAATTATCCAAGTTCACACGTAGAAACAAACTCTACTACCGGTTCGCCTTTTAGTCCGTCCGACTCAAAAACAATAAGTTCGTTTTCGCCTTCTTTAAGCACTGACATTGGTACAAAAAGGTTTTTTTGTGGGCCAATTTCCCAATATCTTCCCAAATTAAATCCGTTTATAGTGACAAACCCCTTAGTAAAATTTTTTAATGATATATAAGTATCCGCTGTTTCATCTACGCGCAAATATCCCTTATAAAAACAGGTAGTTTCTTTAGGCTTTTTATTTCTAAATTCTATTCTATCAAGGTTATCCATTGGCAATGGGTAAACGCTCCAACCCACATGCACTTTGCCGTCAATTAAGCATTTTCCTACAATGCCTTTTTTGCGCATCATTTTGTCTCCGTAGTTTGTGCGCCCCATGTTTTCGCAAATTATAGTTAGCAAATCGCCTTTTTTTGCCGAAAACGTTAATGAAAGGTCGCCGTCATTAACGTATATTATACCTTTTAGGTCTTTGCCTATATATATTTGCGCTCTATCGCCAAGGCTTTCAAAACTAAGTTTTGCACCGTCATAATCACTTTTAAGTTTAGTTTGATATACAATATATCCATAACCTTGCCCGTAATATTCCATATTCATTGGAAGGTCTGAATAAATTGGTTTAGATAATATATCAAGGTTATCAAAAATTCCGCCAAACGATTCTAATTTAACCTTTCCGTATGCAATAATTGGAAAATCTTCACAAAAGTTTGGCAAAGGCTTATTAAGGTGTTTTTGTATAACCTTTTTTACTGCATGATATTTTTTTGTAATTTCACCACGCTCTGTAAGTAGTGCGTCATAATCATAACTAGTCACGTCTGGTGCAAACTTTTCATAGTGATTCGCACCGTTCATAAACCCAAAATTAGTGCCACCTATAAACATATATATATTGCAACTGCCAATTTTAAGCATTTCATCAACTACGTTAGCATAAACGTTAGGGTCAGTCTGGTGATGGATACTATCCCCCCAAGCATCAAACCACCCGTCCCATAATTCCATACACATTTTGGGTTGGTCAGAAAATAATTTGTCGTGAATCTTAAAATTTTCTATTGCTCGACTTCCAAAATTTAAGGTTGACAAACAACCATCTATCGTGCCATTTAAGAGCATTTGTTCTATCGGCGCGTTTGAAGTAAATAGCGGAACGTCTATTTTTGATTTAAGGTAAAAATCATATAGAAACTTTAAATAAATTTTGTCGTCACCATAACAGCCGTATTCATTTTCTATTTGCATCATTATTATAGGACCACCGTTTGTAGATAGTAGTGGTCTAATCTCATTAAACAACCTTTCTAAATATCTTTTAAAACAATCAACAAACGTGGCATTTGACGAACGAATTTTCATATCGTCGTATCTTAAAATCCACCAAGGAAGCCCACCGAACTCCCACTCGGCACAAATATACGGACCGGGGCGAACTATAACCATTAACCCTTCCTGTCCTGCTTTTTCGATAAATCCTTTAACGTTTAAAATACCTGAAAAGTCAAATTCGCCTTGGTTTTTTTCGTGCATATTCCATGGGCAATACGTCTCTATACAATTACAACCTAATGCTTTTAATTTTTTAAATATATTAGTCCATCTGTCGGGCATATTGCGAAAATAGTGCACTGCACCCGATATCAACTTAATTTCTTCTCCATCAAGATAGAAGTTTTTATTTTTTATCTCAAAATTCATATGTCATACCTAAAAACCAAATCTTTTGTAAAATTATACCATATTATACCTTATTATTCAATATGGACTAAATTAAAAACACCAACCACTTGGTTGGTGTTTTGTTTTGCCTTCTCCTAATAAAATAGCTGTCATTTAAATTAATTTAGACTTTTTTTCATTAAACTCTGCTTCGGTTATTATCCCCTTTTCTTTAAGAGAATATAATTTTTCAAGCATTTCTATTTTAGCTATTGATAAATTTTCTTTTTTCATAAAATCACTTGTTTCTTCTTTTATTTCTTTTTCTTTACCACAAGCCATCTTAAAAAACCTTTTCTCTTCTATGGTAGGAACAAACATATTTAGAGATTTAATTATAATGGCAAAAATATTGCACAATAACGAAACGGCGCTAAACACAACTAACAAAATAAAAGTCGCTAAGTGTCTTTTATAATAAACATAAAGATATTCATCTGCGTCAACTTCAGGGTGAGAAGTAAACAACAAGAAAATAAAAATTGTAAGTGTTAAAACACATAAAGTTGTAACTATGCTAAAAACATAATCACCCATAGAACGATTGAACTTTACACTCTCAAACACCTTAAAGGCTTTTACGAGCATAATAAAAACTAAAATTACAGACAAGATAACTAAAATAAACGATACTAAAGCCTTCGGTTGGTCTAAAATATCTAATATTGAATACTTGTATTCAGCACTACTACCAACTAAATAAGAAATTGGATACGTGGTAACTTTAAAAATCGGAATAAAACAAAATACTAAACAAGAAAGTAAAAACACTAATGAGCATCCTATCATTATTAAATAAGCCATAAAATTCTCCTTCGTTTTTAAGTGACTCTCACTTTTTATGGTTGTTATATCGCATTTTGAGATATGTGTCAATATCTCAACACGAGATATCATATAATATTTATATGAGATTAAAAGAATTAAGAGAAGAAAATAATTTAACTCAAAGTCAAATTGCCGATTACTTAAACATTAAACAAAACACCTATTCTCAATATGAAAACGAGAAGCGCCAACTACCCATTGACGTTTTAATTAAACTTTCAAAATTTTATAAGGTTACAACCGACTATATTTTAGACTTAGAAGATTAAAAGACTGTGGTAACACAGTCTTTTTCTTTTGTTGGGTGCAACAGACAGACTCGGGCGAAACGAAGTGTAGCCCTACGTAGTGAAACGGAGTAGCGTCGACGACTGCAACTTGTAAAACAAGTTGTTCGTCAGTTCTTAGCGCTGTCTTGGGGCAACTCCCTGACAGACGCATCTCCGCTATTGCTACGATGGACTAAGTCCATTATATAAGCTCATCAAAGACGTCCGAACTGACGACACTCACGGGGCACTACTCGTGCCCGGCTCCCACTAAAAACAGTCCACTGGACTGTTTTCTTAACGTTTCGCCCAGTTGAACAGCCTCAATATTCAACGTTTTCTACAAAGTTATCTAATCGAGTCTGTCGGAGCAAAACAAAACACCAACCTGTTGGTTGGTGTTTTGTTTTGGCTGCCCCTGACAGACTCGAACTGACGACACTTCGGTTAACAGCCGAATGCTCTACCGACTGAGCTAAGGGGCAATAATCTTTAATTTGCCTTATTATTATATTGTTTTAATTTGATAATGTCAACTGTTTTTTTAGTCTTTTTTATTTATTTTTCTCTTTTTCAATTTGTTTAACTTTCTTCCAAAGTTTTAAGCTTTCTTCTGGGGTGGTTGGTCTTGGCTCATCGCCAAAAACGTGCGGGTGGCGACGTATAAGTTTTTCGCAAAGAACTTGCACCACGTCGTTAAAATCAAACAAGCCTTGCTCGTTTGCAATCTCACTATTCATAACTACTTGTAAAAGTACGTCCCCTAATTCTTCACAAAGATTTTTATAATCTTTTTTATCGATAGCATCTAAAACTTCTTGAGATTCGTTTTTTAAACACTCTTTCATAGAATTAAAGTCTTGCGCCCTATCCCACTCACAACCATTTGGGCTACGCAAAATATTCACGATTTCAACAAGTTCCTTGATGTCGTGTTTTTCATTTTCGATATATTCTTTACCATTATATTTTCTCATACACACATTTTACCCCTTGCAAGCAAAAAAATCAAGTAAAAAACATTTCCCGCGCCACAAAAGAGAAACAGTTGTCGGTGCGGGATACGGTAGTTGCTGCAAAAGAAAAACACATAGCGTTTGCTATGTGTTTTCTTTTTGGATGCA
>CAJMCT010000077.1 GCA_905211955.1 uncultured Eubacteriales bacterium
ATTATGGAGGACAAACGCTTGAAAAAACTTATGGCAATGCTTTTGCTAATATGTGTTTTAATGACGAGTGTGGCATGTGGTTCATCGGTAAACTATTCGATAACCATGTCTGACTACGTGGTAGAAATGCAAGTTGGCGAAACACACGAATTAGAAGTTGATTCATTTAAAGTCGGTGGTGAAGACGGCGATCTTTCAAAACTTACGTTTGTCGTTGAAAACGACGACGTTGCAAGTTTAAGTGGAACGACCTTGACTGCGAAATCGGTTGGCGAAACAAAAGTGACAGTATCTTATGAAGACGTCACTGCATCAGTCACCGTAGTGGTTTTAGGTGACGTTTATAAAATTTCACTCTCTACCGATAACGTATACGTTGTAAAGGGTAAAGACGTTTCGCTTCCTACCGCCACCATTACTAAAAACGGCGTAGTAGTAGAAGATAGTGTAGGCTTTACCGTAAAAGATTCTACCATAGCAACCATTGCTAATGGAAAGATTACGGGCGTAAAAGCAGGTAGCACGGTTATTACCGCAACCTATCAAAACGCGAGTGTATCTTTTAACCTAAACGTGTTTAAGGAAAATATCGAGTTTAAGTGCGAGACCGAAATTGGTCTTCCCGTTGGTGGAAACGCACATAGCCTAAACGTTAAAACCTTTACCGTTGACGGCGAAATTAAACCGATTGGCTTAATCACTTATAAGTCTTCTAACGAACAAGTGGTTAGAGTTGAAAACGGAAGTTTGGTTGGTGTAGGCAAAGGACAAACGACTGTTAAAGCATACTATGGCGGAAAGGAAATTGAAACCATTGCGGTTTCTGTGTTCAATAAAGCAAGCGACAGTGACGTTGCTAACTTTACCGGCGATATTATGACTTTTGGTAGAAGTTATCGCGACAGTGCAAACAATATAGTATTCGATAACGTAAACGGTGGTTTAGATTTCTGGTTCTACGGTAGCGAGTGTAAAATTATCGTGGACGTAGACGGTGTGGAAAATCCATCGCAAAAAATCAATAAATACGTTTGGATAACCGCTTATCTTGATGGACAAATACAAGAAGGTTTCATTGACGAAAGACTTCCCGATTACGACCCAGAAAATAAAGAAGGTATCGTATACGACGATCAAGGCTTGTTCTTAGAAGGTAAGCATATGCCTATCGATTTAGATGCAGGTACAAACCAAGAATTCACCGTATTTAGCGGACTTGAAAACGGTTTACACCACGTAAGAATCTTAAAGGCAAGCGAACAAAACTACGGCGATTGGTTTAGTTTAAGAATTAAAAAGATTGTTGAAAGCGATAAGTGTGAAGTTGTAGAAAACTTAACACCCCAAAAGAAATTCAAGATGGACGTATTTGGCGACTCTATAACTTGCGGTGCAGGTATATACGGTCAACAAATGGATAACATCAGTTCACTTAACGGTGACGGAACTAGAACGTACGCAGCAATCACCGCAAGAGCATTAAATGCTGATATAGACGTTTTCAGTCAAAGTGGTTTAGCGGTTGGTGCAGTTATGAACGGTGTTCCCGCATGGTGCTCACTTGAGACTATGTGGAATAAATATTCCGAAGTAAACCAAACCGTTTGCGCAATCGATCCTACTACCGAACTCGTTGTAATAAACCTTGGCACTAACGATTCGGGCGCACTTGCAGATACTATCGGTGATCCCACAAATTATGGTAGACTTAACATGGACTTCTATATGGATACTAACGATATCTATAATGCAAGACAAACTAGTGGTATATATACTGCTACCGAAATGAAGGCGGACATCATATCCACGTTGACCGCTATGAGAGTTGCTTATCCTAATGCTAAATTCGTTTGGATGTACGGTATGATGAACATTGCTGGTGAAGTTCAAACTATAATTACCGAAGCATTAAACGAACTCGGTGGCGAGACTGCAGGCTACTATTACTTGCCAATTCCCGCAGGCCATGCTGACACGTTCGGCGGTGCAACTCACCCGACTTTGGTAGGACATATGAAGTCGGCAAAATATCTTATCAATTTCTTGTTTGATAAGGGTATTGCACAAGGATTAATTTAAGGGGGAAAGAGAATATGAAAACTTTAAGTAAAAAATTCAAATTCATAGCAATAATTTCTTCACTTTTATTAATCGTATCAATGATATTCACAGGATTAAACTTTAATAATAGTGCAAGCGCTGAAGGACTAGGCAATGATATAATAATTCGTGAAAACTATAAGTCGGTTGACGGTGACACCGAACCGGAAACCACTATAAACGGATCTCAAATTTTCCAAAAGAGCAACGTTATTCAAGGCCCGATTTCAACTTTCGGTATAGTCACCGGTAGTCAATGGGGTGCATACGTTTCTTCGGGAAACGGCTACGTGGTTTATAAACTTCAAGCGGACGAGGGGTATCGATTCGGATCTTCTCAAATGACTTTCTCTGGACATCACGGTCACCACTCTTGCGGTGGATTATTTGGTGCTACAAACAGTGATATAAGAATAAGTGTAAGTAGTGATGGTATTAACTACGAAACCGTTTATTCACTTGCTATCGCAATAGACGGCAACTGGCAAGATGGTATCGATTACTTTGATATCCCCGTTGCAATAGGTTATTTAGTAGAAGGGCTTTCCGTAGCGTATATTAAAATTGATTTAATAGCCGCAAGTATAGAAAAACTTCAAAGCGATCCAAACAATAGTGGTTGGCTTGCTGCAGCATCTAATGGCTCGGGAATTGATTTAGGTAGAACTCCTTCAAGGCTTTACGACGTAGATATCGTTGCAACCCAAGAAAAGATCCTTACGGGTAGTTCAATAGTCACTGTAAACTACGGAGATAAGAATTCACAAACCCTTTCGGTGCTTAACGGCGAAAAGTTTACCGGCTTTGACTATATACCTTACAGCTTTATTAAGGCGGATAATAACCTTTATTTAGACAAGGCTTGCACGGTTAAATACGACCAAAACAAAATAGTAAACGGGGACTTAAACCTTTACGTAAAGGGCGAATACAAAAACTTTGCAATAAACTATAATTTAGACGGTGGCAAAAATGCAACGGCTAATACCGATACCTATTATACGGTAGATGGATTAGTGTTAGATGCTCCCACGAAAGCGGGCTACGTATTCCTAGGTTGGTATACCGATAGTAATTTTGAAACTAAGATTGAAGCAATACCGCAAGGTGTAGAAGGCGAAGTAAATCTTTATGCTAAATGGCAAAAGATTGAAAACACCGCAACGTACTCTGGGGATACCGGTAGCAGTTCAAGCATGAACGGCGCACCCTATATCGCAGGCGGAATAGTATTACTTGCATGCGCATTGGTTTTAGTTAGAAAACTTAAAAAGAGTAAGTAAAAATCAAGCAAAATAAAAAAACGGCGAAAATTTCGCCGTTTTTTTATTATAAAAATTTCTTTAACCGTTCTTGATAATCTTCTTCAAGTTTGAGAAGTTTTTCCACGTACTCTAAAACTTCGGGGTCGAGATTTCCGCCTTCATTTTTCATAGCGGTAAGTTCGTTAATACCCGTCACCGTGCCTTTAATCATCATTTCGGCAACTTGATTTCTACTGTTATTCATCATGGTTTTCATTTTAATGCTTCCCCAAAGCATAGCTTTTTTCATCATACCAATATCTTTTGGGGTAATATCGTTTTCCGCCATAAAGGTAGAAATCTCGCCGATAAGTTTTTCGTAGCCTTCATATTCTTCTCTAAGTTCGGTCTTAATCTCGTTGTCGTCAACAGAAGGTAAAAGGTCGGAAATGCTTTGCAGTGCAATGTGTGCGTTTTTATAAACGTCGTTTATTGCTTTTTCGTTATAATCTCTATTTTCCATAAAAATCTCCTTAAAAAAGTTATAAAAATAGTTTGATAAAATCGCTTAAAATTATGCTAAATTGATTGACAAAAGTCGATTAATAATATAAAATACCAAATGAGCCGCTCGATAGGGGTTTTTTAAGTGTGTAAAAACCACCCCAAAATAAAAATCGGCGAGACTGGATAGTAGGAGGTATCAAAAATGTACGCAATCGTAGAAAACGGTTCAAAGCAGTACAAAGCGGAAGTTGGTTCGGTTATCAGATTCGAAAAACTTTCGGGCAACGTCGGTGATAAAGTTGAACTTAACGTTATCATGGTAAGTGACGATGCAGGCGTTAAACTCGCTAAAGAAGCAGAAGGCTTTAAGGCAGTTGGCGAAATCGTAGAACAAGGCAAGGCAAAGAAGATCGTGGTCTTCAAATACAAGGCTAAGAAGAATGAAAGGAAGAAACAAGGCCACAGACAACCTTTCACAGCAGTTAAGATTTTAGAAATCGCTGCGAAGTAATAAGGAGGGTACGTATGATTTTATTTAGATTATTTGCGCACCACAAAGGTGGCGGTAGCACCAAAAACGGTAGAGACAGTAATGCTAAGAGATTAGGCATTAAAAGAGCAAACGGTCAAGATATCCTTGCAGGCGGAATCATCGTTCGTCAACGTGGAACTAAGATCCACCCCGGCAACAACGTTGGTATGGGTACTGACAACACCTTGTTTGCATTGATCGACGGAGTTGTTAAGTTTGAAAGACTCGGCAGATCAGACAAAAAGGTTAGCGTATACGCTAAAGAAAACTAATAAAAACGGGGCTGTTATTAACAGCCCTTTTTTCTTACATTTATGCAAAAAATCACTGTAAACGAAGAATTTTTTAATATCTACGATACCCTAAATTGCGGTCAAGTTTTTAGGTTTTTTCCCTATAAAGAAGGGTATAAAATAATCTCTAAGGATAAGTGCGCCTATTCGTATAATAAAGATGGAGTTTGTACTATTGTTTGTGAAGATTGCGACGTGGAATATTTTTCTAACTACTTTGACGTTGAAAAAGATTATTCAAAAATTTTTAAAAACGCGGTAAACCAAGGCGGTATCATAGAAAAATCGGCAAATTTAGGGAAAGGTATAAGAATTCTAAGACAAGACAGTGTGGAAACGCTTTTTTCGTTCATTGTTTCTCAAAACAACAATATTCCGAGAATTAAGTCCACGATAGAAAAACTATGCAAAGGTCTTGGCGAGAAAAAGTTTTTTTTAGACGAAGAATACTATTCTTTTCCTAAAATAGAAAAAATGGCGAGCGCGAGTTTAGAGTTCTATAAAGAAATAGGCTTAGGGTACCGCGCGGAATACCTAAAGGGCTTAGCCCAAAAGATTGCAGATGGTTTTGACGTTTATAGTTTTAAGGATTTATCAACGACAGAATTAAAAAAGAAATGGACAGCC
>CAJMCT010000078.1 GCA_905211955.1 uncultured Eubacteriales bacterium
TGCAGTGGCCAGCGAGTGGTTGCCGTCGCCCACAGCAAATATAAAATTATCTTCTTTGCCGTATTTTTTTATAAGTCTTTCAGCATCTAAAAGCCCTGCGAACTTTTCTATAATTTCGTCGCCGTCAGGGATGAAATACCCCGTCAAGTGTCCGCCACCCATATTTAGTTCAAAGTCGTATATCTTTTGATATTTTTCTCTATTTTCGTAAAGGATTTCAGTAATTTCTTTTCTTTCGTCGTCGAAAAGAACCATAATGTGCGGAAACTCTATTAAAGCGTCCTTTCTAATTTTTAGTCTTGGGGGAATACGTTCTTCAATCGTGCCTTCGGTTGCCCTAATTAGCGAATTACTAAACTTTGCATATTCATACTTTTCTAAGTCTAGCGCACCGATAAGACCTATCCTTTTTTCTACGTACGGTGTTTTTCTTACCGTTAAAATAAAACCTTCAGGAAGTTCGGTAAAAACCCCTTTTTCTAAATACGATTTTATTTCCGCGTTGATTTTTGCTATCCTTTCTTCGGGATTATCCTCTAAATAGATTTCAGGAAGAACGAGTTTTAGCGCAGAATTTTTATCGCCAACTAAACTTTCAAGTTCTTTCCAATACTCTATCTCGCTTGTAAACTGATCGCAAGCAATACAAGCAAAACTATTCATATCCTCGTTTTTAGGGATTAAAATTTTGTCTTTTAAGAGTCCTGTGTTTTTCATAAGTGTAGCCTACTTTGTCTCTTTATATATTTATTACGAGCACGGTAAAAACTGCCAATGCCACCGATAAAACCAAAAGCCCTAACGTCTTAAAAAAGCCGTTGGAAGATTTTGTTTTTATTTCTTCGTTATTTACGTTAAAATCTTCTCTATCGTTCATTTCCATAACCTTATCTCCTTAAAATGGAAAGTTCTTGCCAATAATAATCGACGAGCGTTTTCTTTAATACTTGCGAATCGGCATACCTTGTAATCTTGCCTGCTTTTGCCACCGTGATAATACCAGTTTCTTCGGATACGATAATAGACACTACGTCAATATTTTCGGTGACACCAAGCCCCGCCCTATGTCTTGTTCCAAGGTCTTTAGGAATATTGTCTACTTGTTGCGACAAGGGAAGAAAGCACCCTGCCGAAACGATTTTAGTACCGTTAATTATCATTGCGCCGTCGTGCAAGGGAGTTTTGGGAAAGAACACGCTTTCGATAAGTTCGCTTGATATATCGCTATCAAGCGCGACGCCACTATCTAAAATTTGCGAAGGAATGTTTCCGTTAGATAATACGATTATTGCACCCACGTCGTTTTTAGACATGTCTTGAACGGCCTTTATGATTTCGGAAATACAGTTTTGAACCTTTTCTTCGTCAACGAAACTGCCTTCTTTTCTAGATTCGCTTCCCTTTCCGCCCTTTTTAGTCCATATCATACGCTTAAATTCTACCGTGTAAAGGCTAACGACGATAAGTATCATGACTATCGGAATAACTAAGAACGACGTGTTGTCTATAGACGGGTTAAAGGTGAGTATTACGCCTGCAATTAGTATCACGAATACGAAAATAATAACTAAGTTCGACGAGTTGTTTGCAAGTAGAAACTTCAAAATGTAATAGTAAAGCACCGCAAAAGCAAGAACGCTAACGCATATAGTTATCGTTAGGCTTAAATCGGTGGTAAACCTTTGCCATAATGCGACAATGTTTTCTATTATGTTCATCTTTACTCCTCCGTCATTATTTTGAATACGTTTATGTAGAGTGCGTCGAACGCATCTTTATATCCGCTTTTAATCTTGTAGTCCGCATCTACCAAAGCATCGTACGCTCGCTTTAATGCGCGTGGCTTAAACATTTTTGCCTGCTCTTTTGCCTTTGATACTGCAAACTCTTTTATCCCCAAACTTTTTGATAGTGCGCTAGCGTCTAAATCGGAAATCAAAACAAGCAACAGCCTTCTAAAATAGTTTTGTATACTAATCAAAAGTTTTTGCGCAGGCTCGCCTTTATCCATCATTTCTTTAAGAACTACTAACGCCTTATCAAACTGCTTTTTGCCAATATGGTCGGTCATTTCATAAATTTTATATTCACTATCACGATAAACCATACTTTCAACGTCTAAATCGACTATTTTGCCCTTATCTTGTGCGTAAGCCGAAAGTTTTTCTATTTCGTTTTCAATTCTAACCATGTCCGATAGGCAATATTCTGAAAGTGTTTTACTAACTTCACTCTCTATCTCTATATTCCTATTCATAAACTCGGCTTTTATCCACTTAGTGAGTGTATAAGTGTCAGCCTTTTCGCACTCTACGTGGCAAACGCACGAAAACTTTTTTATTGCATCGCATTTATCTTTATTCAAAATTACGAGTATGCTATCTTCAAGCGGATTTTCAAAGTAGTCTTTTAAGCCACCTTTAAGGCTTTTACTATCGGGGTAAAACTCTTTTACTACGGTTATTCTCTTTTTGCTCATAAACGGAAAGCCCATAACCGAAGACGCAATATCTTCGGCATTAAAACTTCCGTCAAAACTAACGTAGTTTAGTTCGGGGTTGGATAAAAATTTATTCTTTAAAAGTGCTAAGCCTTTTTCGTGAAAATAAACCTCTTCCCCTTCAAATAAATACACGGAAAACTCTTTCCCGTCATTTAGTTGGTTTCTAACTTCGCTATATTTCACCCTACTACTCCTATTATGTAAATAATAGCATTTTTTTTAGGCTTTTGCAATTATATTTATTTAAATATATTTCTTTTTGTTAAATTTTTATGGCAACTGTTCCGTTTTGTTCGGCATCTTCAAAAATAGAGTACGGTCTATACGATATAAACCTTTGGTTTTTGTAGACTCCGTTTATCCTTTCCAAGTAATCAAACGCAACGATTAGAGAATAGTTTTTATCGCTACTACGTAGACTTACGGTTTTTCTTCCCATACTTCCAAATAAAGCAAAACTAAACTCATCAATATTTCCCATTGCCATATATCCGTTTTCACTAAACTTTATAGGCGAGTTTTCAGGAATATATTTACCGTTTTCACCGCACGCAAAAAACAAAGTGCCTTCAAAAGATTTTTCTAAAACCGAAAGTTCTACGCTATCGCGCTCTTTTGCAAAATATACTTCTTTTACACTAAACACTCCGTTTAGTTTTGTTAACAAAGAGTTAACGTCTATCCCATTTTGGTTTTTAGTTATGTATAGACGGTCAATTTGTTCTATACCGTTATACGTCGAAAGCGATTTAAGTCTACTTACCGAAAAGTTTTTGGTAAAGTTATTTACTATCATTAGATTTTCTTCGGGCATATCTATAACTGTCGTACATACCCCACGAGAGCCAATCACGTAAATTTTAGAAGCTCTGTTTTCTTTTACCGTTAAAACGGTTGCTCCAACTATAAATATTAAAGCAAAAATCATTGACGAAATTGCCTTTACCTTTCCCCTAACGTTAACAATTCCCGAAGCGGTAATAAGGGCTAAATAATAAAATATCGCAAACGCGCCGATAGTTATTCCGCCTATCATAAAGATAGAATAATCGAACAAGTTTATTAGATAATTAACTGCTATAAGCACGTAGTTTGGTATAAATAAAGTAATCGCTTCTATAGAGAATATTCCGCCCAAAATCGTGCAAACAAATAGCAAAATAAAAATTGCACCGACTATTGGAACAAACAATAAGTTTATGATAACAGCAATTAGAGAAAAATTGCCGAATAATAGAATTGACGCGGGGATTGAAAAGAGTTGTGCCGATATTACCACGGCTACCCCCGAAGCAAGTTTTTGTGGCAAGAATTTAAATAGTTTTTGGATAGGTTTAGAAAGCAACGTTATCCCCAAAACGACGACGAACGATAAAATAAATCCTGCGCAATATAGATGGATTGGGTTTATTAAGAGTATAAGTATAAACGCAAGGCTTATAGAAGTTAAACCGTCGTACCGCTCGCCCATACTAGAACATAAAAGAAGAATTCCGTACATTACCGTAGCACGAAGTGAACTTGCCGAAAAACCGCATATCCCCGAATAAAACAGTAGTCCTAAAACGGTTATAAAAACTTTTACGTACGGGTTGATTTTTAATCGCTTTAACACAAAACTTAAAACCACAGCAACAAACCCGATATGTAAGCCTGATACGGCAAATATGTGCGCTACACCTGCCTTTCTATAGGGCGTAAACACTTCGCTTTGGACGTAGTCCGAATTACCGCAAAGCAGTGCGTACGCTACTATAAACGGCTTTTCTTCTAAGCCTTTTCTTAGTGTGTCTCTTATAAAAAGGTTTGCCTTTTCAAAAAGAGTAGTGTCGTTATCTTTCACTAAAACGTCTTCGGCATTTATAAAAGTAGAATATTTTACACCGTCTAAAACACGTTCCGCCATAAACCGATTTTCGTAAAATAAGCCGTTATCGTTTAGGGTGCAATTAAAAGCAAGATTGTCACCAACGTCAATATCGCTTTCGCCCGATATAAATACCGAGATTTTGTAGCCCGTTTCACCTTCTACTTTGCCGTGAATTGAAACGTCTTCTAATATGACGGTAAGTGAATAATCGGTGGTGTTAGAAACTTCTTTTACCCTGCCAGTCACAGAACAAGTAAGTCCGCCAAAGTTTGCTTTTTCAAAGTTTTTAACCCTTACCATAAAGGTTGAAAAGCATAACGAAGAAATGATTAGCGCGACGCCAAAAAAGATTAAGTTTCTCTTTAACCGTGTTCCGCCAAATATAAAGCATAAAATAAGCGTAGGAACAAACGTAAGCGATACACATAAAACTCCGCCAAGTATATTTCCACGACAAAATAGGTATGCTGAAATTATTGACATACCCACTAAAAACGCCGTGAATAGCACTGGCCTAAAGTTTAAAAGTTTCTTTATCATAATTTATCTTCCGTACGGATAAATTTTAAAATATTAGACAATAATTGTCAACGATATTTGTTGCTATTAACGGTTTTATTTGGTAAAATAATTTTAGCCTGCGGTGTTCGATAGGAAAAGCAAAAAAAATCCACAGATAATATAAAAGAAAGCCCGTGTCCCTAAACGAAAGCGGTGCTCTTTACCCGCGGTTATCGGGGTAGTTTTATAAGAGATGCAGATCGTTTAAGGTAGGGCATTCACCTGTTTACAAAACGGGTTATTATTTTCTTTTCCGTCGGCACAGGCGGGGTTTTTTTTTTTTTATCTTTTTTTTTTGGTGCGTATATGATGATGAATTAGCCTATAAACAGGCTTTTCCGAGGGCTTTTATAACTTGGTCGGTGA
>CAJMCT010000079.1 GCA_905211955.1 uncultured Eubacteriales bacterium
AAAAAATTAAAGGTTAAAGAATTAGACGTTTTAGCCGATGAATTGCGTTCGATTATAATCGAAACCGCAAGGAAAAACGGCGGGCATTTATCTTCTAACTTAGGGACGGTCGAACTTACAATTGCACTCTATTACGTGTTCGATTTTCCCAAGGACAAACTTATCTTTGACGTAGGGCATCAATGCTATGCACACAAGATTTTGTCGGGTAGGAAGGGCGAGTTTGATAGTATTAGAACTGCGGGTGGTCTTTCGGGCTTTCCCGATAAAAGCGAAAGCGAGTTCGATGCTTTTACCACGGGGCACGCAGGTACTTCGCTCTCTGCTGGGCTTGGATATTGCAGAGCAAGAGAGAAAAAAGGCGAAAACTACCGCGTAATCAATCTCGTTGGGGACGCTTCGTTTACTAACGGTCTTAATTTAGAAGCAATAACTTCTTTTAACGATAAACCTAAAAACTTTTTGGTTATTCTAAACGATAACGGAATGTCCATTTCTAAAAACAAGAACGGACTTTATAAGCTCATTTCTAAAGGAACAACTAAAAAGACGTACATTAAGGGCAAAAAAGCCTTCAAAAAGATTTTTAGGGAATCGTTTATTACTAAGATTTTTAGAAAGATTAAAACCTTTATCAAGTTGATTCTCAACAAAAACGCCTACTTTGAAAAGTTCGGTTTTAAGTATATTGGCGTTTATAACGGCAATAGCGTTTCCGAAATGGTTGACGTTTTATCTCACTTAAAAGAGAACCTAAAAGAAGAAGCAGTTTTCCTTCACGTAAAAACTACTAAGGGAAAGGGGCACGTAAGCGCCGAAGAAAAGCCAAGCGATTACCATGGCGTTGGCAAAGACTTAAAGAATAAAAAGTCTGCTTTTTCCGAGTGCTTGGGCTCTGAACTTTGCAAGATTATTGAAGAAAATAAAGACGTGGTTGCCGTCACCGCAGGTATGAAAGATGGAACGGGGCTTAGAAAAGTAGAAGAAACCCACCCCGAAAACTTTATAGACGTAGGCATTGCCGAAGAATACGCAGTCACGTTGTCCGCAGGTATGTCGGCAGGCGGGATTAAACCCGTAGTGTGTTTATATTCAACCTTTATGCAACGCGCATACGACCAAATTTTGCACGACGTGTGTATTCCAAACCTTCCCGTAGTATTTTGCATAGATAGGGCAGGGCTTATTGGTGCTGATGGAAAAACCCATCAAGGTGTGTTTGATTTGAGTTTTTTGACGCATATGCCCAATATGAAAATTTTAGCGCCGTCTAATCTATCCGAGTTTAAGGATATGTTAAGATATGCGCTTTTAGAAAAATCTCCCGTCGCTATAAGATACCCTGCGACGTCGGAAGTTAGTGAAGAAGGGTATGAAGTATTCGAGAGTCCTAAGTTTAACGTTTTAAGTAAGGGTAAGGATGCAAATATCTTAGCCGTTGGACCGAGAACTTTAGAGATAGCATTAGAAATTGAAAAAGAGTTTTCGGGCAAGGTTGGAGTTATTAACGCGAGAACTATTAAACCGCTTGACGAAGACGTATTGTTTGCTATAAAAGATACCACGGTCGTCACCTTAGAAGAAAATAGTTTAATCGGTGGCTTTGGAAGTTTGGTTAAAGGCTTTTATTCAAACAAAGGGCTTTGTACGTCCGTTCTATCGTATGGTGTTAAGGATGAATTCATTGCACACGGCGACGTAAATAAACAATTTGAAACAAACGGTCTTACCGCAAGTGCGGTTATAAAAGACCTTGAAAAAATATTGAAGGGGTAATATGAGTAAAAAGGCAAAGATAATTTTATATCTTGTTTGCGACTTGCTCGCTACGGCGTTTGCATGGTTTATATGCTATCCGCTTTTCGGCATTAACGTTGGGGAAGTAATATCTACTACGTGGTATTACTTTGTTGCAAGCATCGTTTTAGTTCCGATAATTTCATACGTTTTCGGACTTTATTCAAATATTTGGAAATACGCAAGTTTTTTAGACGCGCTAAGGATATTGGCAACGGCTGTTCTTCTTTTAGTGTTTAACTTAGTAGTTAATTTTGTCAATCAAGATTTTACTATCGCTTGGGCGTTCATGGTATCTATTTTCGAATTCTTAGGACTTGGCGCAAGTAGGTTTGCATTTAAACTTCGTGGCTACTTTTACAATCACAATAAAGCAAAGGCACTAACCGATAACGCAACCAAGGTTTTAATAATTGGCGGTGGCGATGCAGGTGCAATGCTTATTAGAGAAATGAAAAACTCTGATAAAATCAACATGCACCCCGTATGCGTGTTAGACGACAACGTTGCAAAGATTGGAAGATCTATTAACGGTGTTAAAATCGTCGGCAAAACGAATGAAGTCGTAAAATATGCCGAAAAGTATAAGATTGAAGAAATCATTATCGCAATGCCTTCGGTAAGCGCAATGGCAAAACGCAAGATTGTTGAAGAGTGCCAAAAAACCAAGTGTAAGGTAATGACCGTACCCGGTATTTATCAGTTTGCAAGCGGAAGCCTTTCGGTATCCGCTATACAAGAAGTTTCGGTCGCAGACCTACTTGGTAGAGAACAAATAAAGGTTAACCTCGACGAGATTATGGGCTACATAGAAGATAAGGTAGTTTTAGTCACGGGGGGCGGTGGCTCTATCGGTAGCGAACTTTGTAGGCAAATCGCTACGCATAACCCAAAGCAACTTATAATCTTAGATATTTATGAAAACAACGCGTACGATATTGAACAAGAACTATTAAGACGTTTCCCCGATATAAATCTTTTAACGCTTATTGCGAGTGTTAGAGATAAAACTAAGATTGAAGACGTGTTCAAAAAATACCGTCCAAATCTAGTATTCCATGCGGCAGCGCACAAACACGTTCCGCTTATGGAAACGAGTCCTAACGAAGCAATTAAAAACAACGTTGGCGGAACGAGAAACGTTGCAGAGATTGCAGGTAAATACGGTGCTGAAAGATTTATTCTAATAAGTACAGATAAAGCGGTAAATCCCACTAACATTATGGGCGCAAGTAAACGTATTTGCGAAATGATTATTCAAACGATGGATAAAAAATACGATACTGATTACGTTGCCGTAAGGTTTGGAAACGTTTTGGGCTCTAACGGTTCGGTAATACCGCTATTCAAAAAACAAATTAAGGACGGCGGACCTATAACCGGCACCCATAAAGACATCGTTAGATACTTTATGACTATACCTGAAGCGGTTTCTTTAGTTTTGCAAGCGGGTGCATACGCAAACGGCGGTGAAATTTTCGTTCTCGATATGGGCGAGCCCGTAAAGATTTACGATTTGGCAATAAACCTTATTAAACTTTCTAACTTAGAACCGTTTAAAGACATAGATATTTGCGTGACAGGGCTTCGTCCGGGCGAAAAACTTTACGAAGAAAGGCTTATGGCGGAAGAAGGGCTTATGAAAACCGAAAACAATATGATTTCTATCGGTAAGCCCATAAAGTTCGACGAAGAAAACTTGTTCTCTAATATAGACGAACTCTTGTCAAGTGCAAAAGACGAATCTTCGCAAATGAAAAAATTAGTGCATGATTTAGTTCCCACCTATAAGATTGACGAAAGGTTTGAGTAAAAACAAGTTAAAAGTGTAATAAAAAGGTATGCCGTACGTTGATTTTTAATTAAAAAGTATGGTATAATCAATTAGTAATTTAGCCGAAAGGCTGTAAATAAAACAAGGAGAAAAAATTCTTCTATGGATCAAGATAACGGATTGCGTTTAGGTGAACTTCTAAAAAGTGCTTTCCGCGCGCTAAAAAGAAATATTGTATTGATACTTGCAGTAGTCATATTAATAACGGGCGCGGGTGCGGTTTTAGCGTACGTTAAAAAACCTACCTATACCGCAACACAATCGGCAGTTTATAAAGCCGAAGGTGTAAACACTAACAGTAGAGAAGACTCGGAATATACTTCCGCATACTTTGAAACTTTCGTAAAGTTTTGCAACCAAGGTTGCGTTGTAGACCGTGCAAACTTTTATTACGAATACTATATAACCCATCAATTTGAAGACGTTGATGAGTTTATCGAAGCAGTGGAAATGGTTTCTTCTGCTGAAGACCCCCTTTATTACGACGTGTCTACCGATAGGGTTAATAAGAAACATATTGCATCTAGTAATATTAGTGTTTCGGCATCGCCTTCCGATTCGCAAACCGTAAGTTATATGGTTGGCGTAAATTATAAAGACGCATCGCCTTCACTTGCTAAGGACAAGGTTAAGATTTTACTTTGCGCTATCGAAAACGAAGCAAACTTAACCAACGACTTAGGGCAAAAGAGATACTTTGGTGTTAACGTTTCGGTAAAAGACTATGAATTTAAGGGCGTTTCAAGCGACTGGTCAAAGAGCAAGATTATTATCATTGCTTTTGTAGTTAGTATCATCGTTGCAGTCCTTGCAGTTTACGCCGTAAACCTTATGGATAGAACTTTAAGGGATAAAGACGAATTAGAAAAACTAACTGGTTGCGACCTTTTAGCGTATATAGAATCTACGGGGGTATAACGTTATGGAAGAAAGAAAAGATAATATAACGGTAGAAGAAAGTAAAAACAACTTCCCCATACTTAAGATCTTATATAGGAACTGGATACTTATCCTTTGCATTACTATAATATGCACTATTTTAGGAACGGCTTTCGGTGCGTTTACTGCAAAACCCGTGTATACCGCAAAGAGCAACGTAATGCTTAAAGTATACCTTGAAACTTCGGGAACGGAAAGTATATCAAACAACACGTCGTTTGCTAAAAAGTATCTTCCCACCATTGCGGACGTTGTTAAAAGCCCTGCAATCATAAACGGAGCAAAGGAAATCGGTGAACCCGATAAAGGCATAAGCGCCGGCGGTGTTTCGGTAAGTTATTCTAATAACAGTTTGATTTTCTCAATCAGTTATACCGATGCAAATAAGGACTTAGCAGTAAGTAGATTAGATAAGGTTATTGAGTCGGCAAGTACAAGTTTTAGACAAGATAAACCTATTGCAGTTGAAGCCATCGAACTTGTAAAAATGCAAAACGAAACTTCGGTTTCTGTGTCCGGTGGATATGCTAAATACGTAGTAATTGGGCTCGTTGCAGGTATCGTTTTCGGTGTGATAATCGCAATACTCGTTTACCTTTTAGATAATAAGATAAAGGACGAAAAAGAACTCGAAGAATTAACGGGTGTAAGCGTTTTATCTTATCTATCCGAATAATTAAAAACTAAAAATGTTATGTTTTTAATTATAACTCTATGTGGCTCAATATA
>CAJMCT010000080.1 GCA_905211955.1 uncultured Eubacteriales bacterium
TAAAGCCGTCTTTTTTATTTGTATAAATTATTTAGATGTTTAATAGTATTAATAATTTCGTCTTTTAATTCCTTGGGTGCAACAACCTTAATTCCTTTTCCATAACTAATTATTTTAGAAACTAGCCCACCGTCAAAAGGAAGTTTTGCTCTAACGACGTTCTTATCGTTTTCCTTAAACACGTTTTCAATTCCAAGCCATTCTTCAACGTCGGATAAAACGGTTTTATCAACTTCCATAACCACGTCAATGCTAAGTGCATTTTCGTGCCAAAAATCAAGGGGGAGATCATCATATTTTAAATCTTTTCTTTCAAATTTGGTATTCAATATAGTAGCGCTTTCGATTCTTCCCGTTTTGAAAAATCTAAATTCGTTTCTCAAATGACAGTAAGCGTAAACGTACCATAAACCTTGCTTAAACACTATTACGTGCGGATCGATAACTCTTTCTGATATACTGCCGTTTCTATCGTGATAAACGATAGATAATTGCTTGTTTGATTCTACTGCTTGGTTTATTGTTATAAGTTTGTTTTTGTATCCAAGCGTATCGCCCCAAGGACCTGCATCTATTATTAAATTACCACTTTTAATGTCAAAGCCACTGTATTCTTTCTTTATAGTGGCTTTAAGTTTTAAAATAACGTTTTCAAGGTCTTTATTTGGAACGCTATTAGTAATAGCCGATAAAGTTTCTACTGTCTTTTGGAATTCATTTGTGGTAAGGAAAGTGGATGATAATTTGTAAGTGTCAACTATGGCAATTCCACCGTTGTTTCCGCGGATAGTGTAAAGGGGAACGCCAGCATTTTCTAAACTTTCTACGTAGCGATAAATACTTCTTTGGCTAACTTCGTACTTTTCAGCAAGGTATTTTGCCGAAACACATCTTTTCGACAATAATTCTATAAGTATGCCCATCATTATTTCAAATTTCATAATTAATCTTTCTCCTTATTCATATTGTAATAGAGAATAAATATCTTGTCAATTAAATTAAATAAATTTATCAAATATGACAAGCATATGTCAAATAGGTGGGTTAAAATCAAGGTGTAAAAGGGAGGAACGGTTATGAAAAAGTTTTTAGAAAGTTTATTTATAAAAGAAAAAAAGTCAAAACAACAATGTTTGACTTTTATGGGAAAGGCAAGGGAAAGAAAAATTCACGATATGGTTATAGAGAATTATTCTATAAGGGTAAAGGGCAAATATTGTCAACGTTATATAGCGAACTAACTGTGTTTTACTTGGTCGGCAATAAGTCTTGAAATTTGACGGCTTTTATCAACTACTGGATATTTACTAAAGTTTTTAATTAGGTTGTTTTTATTGTTATAAACAGCGTTTACGTTAAATATTAACGAATCCTTAGTTAGTGCATTTTGTGGCAATACTGAAACTAATCCTTGTTTTTGAAAATACTCGGCATTAAGCACTTGATCGCCACGAGAAGTTCCTTTAGGGAGTGGAATTAATACGCAAGGTATTTTAAGGCTTAAAAGTTCAAATAATGCGTTAGAACCTGCTCTTGATATGCAAACGGAAGCAATTGAAAATGCATTTTCTATTTTATGCATATATTCGGTTTGATAATAACCTTTTTTAACGATGCTTTCATCTAAATTGTTTTTACCGCATATATGAATAACGTCGTATTTTTTCAATAAATCGTCTAAAGACTGCCTAACGACCTTATTGATTACTTTTGCGCCTTGACTACCGCCGGTAATCAATAAAATTGGTTTTGTGCCACTAAAACCAAACATTTCTAATGCTTTTTTCTTGGGCGCGTTAAGTCCACTTCTAATGGGCGCGCCAACGTATAAACCGTTTTTAATTTGTTTTGCTGTTTCAGGAAAAGACGTAAAAACTCTCTTGCAATACTTAGACGTAATTTTATTTGCAAGTCCCGGTGTGTAATCACTTTCGTGTGATAAAATCGGGATTTTTCTTTTTTTAGCGGCTAAAACTAAAGGAACGGAAACGTATCCCCCCTTAGAAAATATAACATCTGGTTTTAGTTCATCGATAATTTTGCCCGCCTGTCTTATTCCTTTGTAAACGTTAAACGGGATAAGAAAGTTTTTAATTGAGAATTTTCGGTTTAATTTTTGGCAAGAAACTGAATAATAAGGAATATCAGTACGATTGATTATTTCCTTTTCAATACCGTTTTCACTACCGACATAATATATTTTGTCAAAGTTGTTTTTAAGATAGGGTAAAATTGCTAAGTGCGGTGTACAATGTCCTGCGCTTCCGCCACCTGTTAGAATAATTGTTGCCATACATTATATATATGCGTAGAAAATTCTAAGTGTATTCAAATAAAAGTATAAAAAAAGGATAGGCCCAAAAGGTCTATCCTTAAATTTTTAGAAGATTAATTATTCGTTGTCTTTATTTTCTTCTTCGGTAGAAGTTTCTTCCGCACCGAAATCTTGAACGTCGCCGTAAACGTATTCGTTTAACTTTTCGTCGATAGATTCTTCAGTTTCGGTGACTTCATCGTTTACGCTTTGATCGTAAGAATCGATATCATCGTCTTCATAACCTTCAAATGCTTTTGCTTTTTTAGATTTTTCTTTTTTAACTTCAACCTTTTTGGGTGCTTTATAACGGCTTGTCACTTTGTAGTGAGTTTTAGCGTCGCTTCTGTTGGCAACTTTCTTTCTGTGTAAGGTTCTATATACTAACATAATTATTGCAAGTACAAGGACTACACCTAAAAGGATAGAAGAGAAGGATAACCAGAACGCTGAAGGATCGCTCGTTGCGGTGCAACCTGATTCTTCATCATTATCGGTAATGCCTTCGTAAGGATCGTTAGGAACAGGCTCTATGGTGTTATAAACTGCATATACAACGTTGCAATCTTCCGATTGGCATTTAGCCCATACGTAGTTAGAAGAATAGGATATAGGAGTATCAGGATATTCCTTATTAAATTTAAGTTCAGAAGCTGAAAGTTCTCTTGTAAAGGTTTTTGCAGAAGTTCTTATAGTTTGGTCAGCCATTACAAAAGCAGCATCGTATAAGGGGTTTCCGCTTGTAGTAAAGGTTGTTTCAGCAGAACTTGCTTCGGTAAAGCCTTCGGTCAATACCGAGTGGGTAAAGGTTTCACCTTTCTTAAATGCGTCGAAAGCAAAGAAGGTAAAGCCCTTAGATTTTGCTTGTCCGTCACGGCTACCGTTCCAAACTTCAAGTCTTAAAGTTTGTTCATCGCTACCAGTTGCAACATAGAATTTAAGAGTTCTCCAACCGTCGTTTTCAGTTTCGGTAGAAGTGATATTTTCAAATGAAAGTTTAGAAGTAAAGTTTTCTTCGCCGTCCTTAAATGAGAGTGTAGCAACGTTTTTGCTTGCGCTTTCAGCGTCAACTAGATAAACGTTTGCAACTGCATTTCCAACAACGCGTACCTTTAATGAAATTACTGCGTTTGAACTTGGAGCAATAGTAAAGGGTGTACCGATAAATCCGTAAGCATCATCGGTATGATTGTAAATCATAATCGGTTGAATTGATTTTTCACCATTATAATTTAATGCGTTCTTAACGTCTATCGCTTTGAGTTCGGGATAAGATACAGAGTCATAGTCGTAATTGCTATTGATAAGACCTGCAAAGTTTGCACCATCGCCTTGAGCGCCAGTTCTATCGTTAATCTTGTGATTGGTGCTTTCGCTTGACATGTAAACGTGGTCGTAAGAAACACCGGTATAACCGCTAATTACTGCAGGAGCATAGGTGATTTTACCAGTTTCGCTCTTGGTGTAGTTTACGGTGTAAGTATCTTTCGTGTCAGCGGTGTAATCGTCTAAAGCGACCTTAGTTGTGGAAGCGGAAAGGAGATTATATAGGTCGTAATTGTCGTTTTCAACTTTTTGACCGTTTTCAATCTTGATTTCACCGTTTGAATCCTTTTCGTATTGATAATCTTTTCCGGTTGCAAATTTAACGTTAGTTATTTCAACGTTTCCGCTAAAGTAATCGGCCTTAGCGTTAGTTCCAGCAACGTCAGTAGGTCCAATAATGAAAGAGAGTGAGAAATCTTCAACGTTGCCAGTTGCCGGGTAGTCGGGAGTGTTGTTTACAAGAACTATTCTTTGGTTTACAGTTTCATCGGTAATAGTGAAAGTTCCTGCAACAGTATATTCTCCGTCCTTTACCGAATAAACGGTAAGGGTTTTATTGCCAAATGGAGAAGTAGATCCTTTCAAATCGAAACTAATTAGTATATATTTGCTTGCGCCTAAGGTTAAATAGGTGCTATTACTTACGTCAATCTTAACAGTTGCGTTCTTAACGTTTTCAAGTTTAACGCTGTCGTAGGTTTTAGTAATAGTACCTTTATCACTGGCGCTACCGAACTTGGTTTCACTTGTGATATTGTCAACGTTTGATTTATGGAAATCATAGGTTGCGGTATTCAAAGAGAATGGGAGTGCCGAAAGATAAGAAGTGTATCCAGCACTTTCGGTAATATCTAAACTATATAAGAACACGTTGTCAGCGCCAACAGATTGAATTACGTTTGCATCTGAATTGTAATCAAAAGTTTTAGTATTGATAGGAGCAATGTTTACGTTTGCATCGAAGGTTTCTTTAGAAACTTCTTCGTATTTTACGTCGTCAAAATAAACGGTACCGTTAGCAGTATTGGTTTGGCTTTCTTTTTCGCCTGCATAACCTAAGGATAATACTACGTTGATAGAAGTATCAAAGTTGGCATCCGCTTTAACGTAAATAACGTATTCTTTCCAATCGTCAGTGTTGGTTATTCCGTTTAAGATATATGTTTTTTGGGTTGAAGAGTTAAAGGTGTTTTCTAATCTTACGTTTACTTTGTAATCACCGTGAGCAACGATGTTTTGAGCTTTTAAATAAAGTGAAATTTTTCCGTAAGTATTCTTTTCTAAGGAAATCTTAGAAGATGAAGTGACGGTTTGTGCTGCATAGAAGGTAGAACCCGTGTAGTTGTTGAGCATGTAAACGTGTGTTCCGTTTGCGCCCTTATGAGTACCGGGGTTTAAGCCTTTAAGATTGTTTTCAATAACGTGCTCTTTAACGAGCGTATTGATTTCCGAATCAGTCTTGTCAGGGAATTCAGCCTTCTTTGCGTTTTTAATGGCCATAGTATCAATACCGTTAGCCTTTATATAGTCGGCGTTAGTGTATAAGGAAGTCATCAAGTTTTCCCATGCTTCTTCCGAAGTGTCAACTATACCTGAAGAAACTGAAGATTTAGTGG
>CAJMCT010000081.1 GCA_905211955.1 uncultured Eubacteriales bacterium
CTTGGTATTAATATTTCTAAAGAAAACATGGAAAAAGAATTTGATAGATTAGGTTTTGCCTATGAATTAAAGGTGAGCGATATGGAACTACAAAAACTAAGATATTTTTATACTGTTGCCACGATAGAACACGTGACGAAAGCGGCGGAAAGTTTACACGTTTCGCAACCGTCATTAACGCAAGCCATACACGGCTTAGAAGAAGAACTTGGAGTTCCGCTATTCAAAAAGCAAGGAAGAAAAATTGCGCTTACCGAGTTTGGCACGCACTTAAAGTATAGGTTGGATACTTTGCTACCCGAAATAGACAATCTGCCAAACGAACTTTCGGGGTTAAAAGAGCAAGTCAATAAAACTATTAAACTAAAAATACTTGCGGCATCGACCTTTGTTATTAATACCATAATGAAGTATAAAAAACTGCGCCCTAACGTTGTTTTCGACTTTGAGCAAGGCGATTATAACGGGGACTGCGATATAGTAATCACCACTAACGGTGCAAGCCATAAAAATCAAAAAAATCTTACAAACAAATCGATAATAAAAGAAAAAATTTTTCTTGCCGTACCCAAAGAGTCTTTATATGCGCAAATGTCATGCATTGATTTAGAAAACGTAAAAGATGAAAACTTTATAATGCTATCTACCGCAAGGCTATTTGGTGTTATTTGCAAAAAGTTTTGTACTATTGCAGGCTTTAACCCTAAAATTCTTTTCGAGTCGGACTCCCCTTCCGCCGTCCAGAACATAATCAGTATGGGCTCTGGCGTAGCATTTTGGCCCGAACACTCTTGGGGAAAAATCAATAATAAACACGTATCGCTTATCCCCATTTCAAGCCCCGACTGTCAAAGAGATTTAATACTTGAACTTCACGATAGAATTCCAAAATCAATGTATGCCGAAGACTTTTATGACTTCTTACTTAAACAAATATAGAAAAAGCGCTTTATCAAAAAGCGCTTTTTGTTTTATATTTCTTACTAAACTTTTTACGGCAGTAAAAATTTAAGACTAAATCTTTACGTAGAAATGTTCTAAATTATCTATAGATTTTTTTCGTCAAATTTATAAATTTGTCTTTTATTTAGCTATAATTGCGATTAAGGTGATCATGTCACAATATTCTCCTTTTTTAGTTTATCTTTTTAATACAAAAAAGGCTATAATATTGTTCCCCAATTAAATTACGCAAAATAAAAAAGATTTGCCCTAATTTTTAGAGGCAAACCTTTTATCTACCTTTTGTTTATTTATCGTTTGAGAAGGAACTTCGCCCATTATTTTTTTATACACTTTTGAAAAGTACAAAGCGTCTTGAAAGCCACATGCAAAAGCGATGTCTTTGATACTACTAACCCTTCTTTTAATAAGCGAATACGCATACTTTATCCTTAGCGAATTACAATATTCGCTAATCGTACTCTTGATGTTTTTTGAAAACACACGAGAAATATACTTAGGATTATAGGATAAATCTTTAGAGATTTTATCAAGATTAAAATCTATATCGGTAAAATGGTCGTCAACGTATTTTTTTATTTGGTGTGCAAGATTTATTTCGCTTGTTGCCTTTGGCTTTTTAACAGCATTAAGTTTGCCAATCTCAGTAAGGGTTATAAACAAAACGCCTTCACTTGCAATATCAATAATAGACTCGTCAACGTTTAGATTATCAATCCAAATTTTCTCTACCTTTTTTACCTGTTTATAAACACAATTTAGTGGACTTATACCCAAATTATCCATAACGTCTATTGCCGAAGTGCCTATAAAACTAATATAAGCAAACTTTAGTTCGTCAACGTTTTCAATAGAATAATGTTGCGCCGGAAACTCTATAAAAATATCACCCTTTTCTATCTCATAATCAGAATAGTTTGTGTGAAATATACCCTTTCCACTAGTCACGTAAAAAATTTTACAATAGGTGCAATATTTCCACTCAGAGTATACGCTTTCATCAGTTTCGTAAACGTAGTTTATAACTTGAACGTCATTCTTTTTTACTTCCTTTACAAAATTACAAATATTAATAACTTCTCTCATACTTAAATGATAATAGTAATTTTAAAAAAAGTCAATGTAAAAGTAGAATAATTCCTTATATATCTTGAATTTTTCCATTGATAGACTTAAAAATATTGTGTAAAATGCAACCAAGAAAAACACTTTAAGGGGCAAAAAAATGAAGCAACTTGCAATGAAGGCAAAAATTTATACCATACCCAAAAGAGAAGTAGTTTTGCCAAACGGATATAAATTTATTAACTTTGACGGAAGCGAAAGCCAAAAAAACGCGTGGAAAACTATCGTTGTTGAGCCACCCGTTCCACCCTTTGATGCCGACGAATATTGGAAAATCGCTATTGAAGATTATTCAAGTTTAGATTTAGTACCTGAAAGAGATATGTGGTTTGTTCTAAACGATAAATCGGAATACGTTGCGACCATAACGACCATCACACACGCAAACGGTACGGGATATTTGCATATGGTTAAAATGCTTATGAGCGAACGCGGAAAAGGAATTGGGCAAGCGATGTCTGACTTTTCTATTGAAGAGTTTAGAAAAAGGGGCATAAACGAAGTTTATTTAACGACCGATGATTTTAGAATTCCCGCAATAAAGACTTATTTAAAATCGGGATATTTGCCCATAATTTACACTGATCCCGAAAGCGATATGCTTGCACGTTGGGACAAAATTTTTAATGATATAAATTATCCTAAAACTGAATACGTTTTTGAAGAATATAGAGAATATGGAGAGATTAAAAATGAAGAAAATTAAGATTGGTGTGTTTGGGGTTTACCGTGGTTCAAGCATGATTAATACCTTTCGTTTTACGGGCATGGCTGAAATAGTTGCACTATGCGACAAGTGGAAAGACGCTTTAGAAAGGCAAAAGGAAATAATTAATGACGACTCTATCACCTATTACGATGATTTTGATGAGTTTATAAAGCACGATATGGATGCAGTTGTTCTCGCAAACTATGCAACCGAACACGCAAAGTTTGCTATAAAGGCAATGAAGGCTGGCAAACACGTTTATTCTGAAGTTTTGCCCTGCCAAACCATGCAAGAAGCGGTTAACCTTATTGAAGCGGTTGAGCAAACGGGCAAAATTTATTGCTATGGCGAAAACTTTTGCTATCTTCCTTGCACAATGGAAATGAAAAAACTTTACCAAAATGGTACGATAGGCGAGTTTGAATATGGCGAAGGTGAATACGTTCACGATTGTTTCCCCTATTGGCAAAGCATTACCTATGGCAACGAAAACCATTGGCGAAACAATATGTATTCAACCTTTTACTGCACGCACGCAATAGGCCCAATCGTTCACTCAACAGGGCTTCGTCCTGTTTCGGTAGTAGGTATTGAAGGCACTAAAAACACAAGAAACTTACTTGTTGGTGCTAAGGGTGGTCAATTTGGTATGGTGCTTATCACCTTCGAAAACGGCGGTATTATGAAAGCGCTTATCAGTTGCTTCCTTAAAGGTAGTTCTATTTGGTATTCACTTTACGGCTCTAAAGCCACTATTGAAAGCGAAAGAGAAATTGAAGGTAGCCGTGGGGTTGCAGGGGTTAATTTAAGCCTTAAAGAAGGCGAACACAAATGCTACAAAGTTGATTTAGACGAAAACCTTTTACAGTTCGGGCACTACGGTTCTGACTATCACTGTTTATCTAATTTTATAGATAGGCTTAAAGGCAACGTTAACGCAGACGTTATAGACGTTTATGAAGCGCTAGATATGTTCTTGCCCGGTATGTTTGCTTATCGTTCTATCCTAAACGGTGGTGTGAAAATGGCAGTACCTAACCTAAGGAATAAGGCTGAGCGCGACAAATACCGTTTTGATACCGCTTGCGTTGATCCTGCCATTGCTAAAGACCAACTTTTGCCAACTTGTTCGTTAGGAACACCTGAAATTAATAATGCCGTTTATCAATCGGCAAAAGAAAACTGGCAAGAAGAATTTAAGAAGAACGAAGGTTATACTAAAGCCGCTTTCTCACAAGGTTGTTTAGATACGGAAGAAAATTAAATTTAATGCGTGCACAACTTTTGTGCACGCCTTTTTGTTTTTATTTACAACTAAATATTCATACTTTTTAGCCCTTTAACTATTTAAGTTTTCGATACACTTTATGCTTGAATAAAAGTTTTAGTCTACCCCTTTTGATTTTGTTGATAAGATTTTTTATTTGTGCTAAAATTGGTTTTATTAAAGGGGCGGTTATGCAAAAGACGTTTTCAGGTTTATCATTTAAAAAGGGCGTTAAGGATGGGCTTCCGATAGGTTTAGGATACTTATCGGTTTCTTTTGCGTTTGGCGTTCAAGCAAGTCTTTTAGGTATACCCGTTTTAATTACCGCAATGATTTCTATGACTAATCTAACGTCCGCCGGTCAACTTGCGGGGCTTAACGTTATCGCTATGGGCGGTACTTTTTTAGAAATTATCTTAACACAACTCGTAATTAACTCCCGATATTTTTTGATGAGTATATCCCTATCGCAAAAAGTCGATAGTAGTTTTAACACAGGCACAAGGCTACTATGTTCTGCATTTATTACCGACGAGATTTTTGCGGTGGGCATATCCAACAATAGCATAGGCAAAAAGTACTTTTTAGGACTATCATTACTACCTTACGTAGGTTGGGCAAGCGGAACGGTTTTAGGCGCTATTTTAGGGGACGTATTGCCGATAGAAATTACTTCGGCTCTCGGCATTGCGCTCTACGCTATGTTTATTGCTATAATTATTCCGCCGTCCGTAAAGTCTTATAACGTGCTATTCGTTGTTCTACTTAGCGCAGGAATAAGTTGCGTTTTTTACTATGTGCCTATACTAAAAGAAAACGTTTCTCAAGGGTTTAGCGTTATTATATGCGCACTTACCGCATCGATTATAGCGTCTATTTTGTTCCCTATAAAAAATAGCGATGAAGAAAACGTTAATCAAAAGGGGGCACAATAAATGGACTATACAAAAATGATATTTATGGTGCTTACCATGGCAGGAGTCACCTATATTATAAGAACGTTGCCAATGCTATTTTTTAGAAAAAAGATTACGAACACTTTTATTTGCAGTCTTTTATACTATATCCCCTATGCCGTGCTATCCGCTATGACTTTTCCTTATATATTCTATTCAACTAACAGTTTTTGGACGGCGCTTATAGGAACGGTGGTTGCGCTAATATCGGCAATGACGCTTAAGA